>NZ_CP040908.1:2720000-3020000 GCF_013488205.1 Empedobacter falsenii
AATATGTTTTACAATTTTCCCATTATCCAACACCCAAAGCGCATCATAAACTCCAGCTCCATCGCTATATGTCCCAAACAAATAATATTGATTTAACTCTTTATTGTAAGTAAGTTTTGTAGCGGATAAATTTGCGTTATATAAATTGGTAAAATATTCTTTTGGAATGATAATCTCTTTTCCTTTGAATGATATTTTAAACGATTTGAATTCTGTTTGAGGAATCATTCCGTCCGAACCAAGAAAATCTTTTTCATCAATCGCATAAACAAAATCACCTTCCTTGAAAATTTTATGCTTTTTTGAATTAAATGTTTGCGTTTCGAGCTGAATAATATAATCTGCAACCGAAAATTCTATTTTAGAATCATTTGTCGAAGTTGGTGAAATCGATTCAAAATCTTCTAATTTTTTGATTCGATCATGGTAAACATAACCAGCTTTTTCAGGTTGATATTCGACCAAATACCATTTCGAATTTTCTTCATCAGAATCAATTGGATAGATAGAATTTGAATTGACTTTAGCAACAATTTTAGATGAAGTACTTTTTTCATCTCTCACATTTACAAAACCATCTTTATCTTGGACAATCCCAAATTGAGCTTGCGCAAAATAGCTTAAAAAAGTAGTAAGAATGAATAAACTTTTTTTCATTTTTTGATTCGATTTTCTTGAAGTAAAGCTAACAAAATCTAAACCAAAAATTTTCACGAATTATAGTGATTTTACAAAATCGATATTTCTTTTCAAACCATCATATTTTGTACGTTTGACAGGCGATTTCTTAAAAATTTCTCGAAAAACATCTTCCGTAATTTCTTCCCAATCTTTTTTTGAGAATTGATTAATTTTCTCATGACCAACAAAACGAGTTTCTTTCGTTGGCAACGAAAAACGATTCCATGGACAAACTTCTTGACAAACATCACAACCAAAAATCCAATCATCAAATTTCCCTTTCATTTCGGTCGGAATTTGATCTTTCAATTCAATTGTAAAATATGAAATACATTGACTTCCATTCACTGTTTTATTGGGTAAAATTGCCTCAGTTGGACAAGCATCAATGCAACGCGTACACTTTCCACAATGATCCGTTTCGATTGGAGAATCATAGGCTAAATCCAAATCAATAATTAATTCGGACAAAAAGAAAAACGAACCTTTTTGTTTAGATAATGTCAACGAATTTTTTCCAACCCAACCAATTCCAGTTTTTTTTGCCCAAGCATGTTCCAGAATTGGAGCTGAATCTGTAAAAGCTCGTCCACTCACCTCTCCTATTTCTTCTTGAATAAAATCTAATAATTCGCGCACTTTTTCCTTCACGACAAAGTGATAATCTTCGCCTTGCGCATACATCGCAACCTTATAAGAATCTGGATTTCGATCTAAATTTTGGTAATAGTTATACGCCAACGAAATCACAGATTTTGCTCCTTCTACCAAAATTCGAGGATCCAATCGCATATCGAAATGATTTTCCATATACAGCATTTCGCCATGAAAATCATTCTTCAACCAAGCTTCTAAACGAGGTGCTTCTTCTTCTAAAAAATCAGCTTTGGCTATACCGCAAGAAATAAATCCCAACGCTTCAGCTTTTTCTTTGATGCGATGGGACCATTTTATTTTGATATGTTCTTCTGTTTGAAGGAGCATTTATTTTAATCTAAGTTTAAAATCAAATTGATTCGTTGTATTTTTCAATCCAATATTTTCAAGAAAACTGATTGTTTCTTTCGATTTATCATCTACATTAATTATTGAAATTGATTCATTGAATTGTTTTTGAATTTCAAAAATCAAACTTGTTCCAATTCCTTTTCTTCTATAATTTTTATCTACAGAAATTTGTTGAATTCTTTTGGTTATCGGATTAAAAATAATATAACCAACTAAATCATTTTCAATAAAAGCTCCATATGAAATATTTGTTTTTAAAATTTTATCTAATACAAAACTTGAATTTTGCCACGTAGGCTCAATATCCCAAAAAGATTGATTTTTATTCCAATTATATAAACTTAAAGGTTTGATTAAAATATTATCGTTTTTCAATGATGATTTAATTTCTCCACTAAAACATTTTAATTGTCTTACTTTTTCAAACCCTACTTTTTCATAAGATTTTATTGCTTGTGTATTTTCTACTAAAGCTTCTAATTCAATAAAATCTATTTTATCTTCTTTCAAAATTGAAAGAATAAATTCATACATTTTTATAGTTAAATTCTGACCTCTATATTCTTTTATTACACCTGTACCTCCGTTATAAACTTTTTTTGTTTTATTCGAATCATTATAAAAATGAAGAATTAAACCTATTAATTTATCATCAGAAAAAGCACCAACAGAATAATCTAAACGAATATTTTCATTCTCTAATTTAGCTTCAAATTGTTCCAAAGTTAATTTTACAGGAACAAAATAATCTGAAAAAGACAGATTAAAGACATTTACAATATCTGTATAAGGAATGTTTTTTAATGTACGGATTTCAATCATTTCTAAATAAATATTGTTGAACTCAGTTACTTGTCATTCTGAATGAAACATTAGTGAAATGAAGAATCTTAGATTTCTCCTAACGTCGGAATGACAACGAACTTAGAACTTAGAACTTAGAACTTAGAACTTAGAACTTAGAACTTAGAACAAAATTACAAATCAAACAAATCGGTTTGAGGTGAATTTTCTCCACGATATTTTACGCCAATATGTTTGAAAGCTTTTTCTGTTGCTACACGTCCACGAGCAGTACGCATTAAATAACCTTCTTGAATCAAATATGGTTCGTAAACTTCTTCCAATGTTCCGCCATTTTCTCCTACTGCTGTTGCTAAAGTTGTAATTCCGACTGGTCCACCTTTAAATTTTTCTATGATAGTTGATAAAATTCTGTTATCCATTTCATCTAAACCATTATCATCAACTTTCAAGGCTTTTAGAGAAAATTCAGCAATTGATAAATCAATTTTTCCATTTCCTTTTATTTGAGCAAAATCTCGTGTTCTTCTCAATAATGCATTTGCAATACGGGGAGTTCCACGACTACGACCTGCAATTTCTATCGCTGCTCTTTCGTCAATTGGTGTATCTAAAATACGAGAAGATCGCTCAACAATCGTACTTAATAATTCGACATTATAATATTCGAAACGGAAATTAATTCCAAAACGAGCACGAAGTGGCGCAGTTAATAAACCAGAACGTGTTGTTGCGCCAATTAATGTAAAAGGATTCAGACCAATTTGAACCGAACGCGCATTTGGTCCAGATTCGATCATAATATCAATTTTAAAATCTTCCATTGCCGAATACAAATATTCCTCAATAACAGGAGACATACGATGGATTTCATCAATAAAAAGCACATCATTTTCTTCCAAATTCGTCAACAAACCAGCTAAATCACTTGGTTTATCGAGAACTGGTCCAGAGGTAATTTTGATTCCAACGCCTAATTCATTCGCAATAATATTCGCCAATGTAGTTTTTCCTAAACCTGGAGGTCCATGCAACAAAACGTGATCTAATGCTTCGCCACGAAGTTTAGAAGCTTTTACGAAAACTTCTAGATTCTCGAGAATATGAGCTTGTCCAGCAAAATCATCAAAACTTTGCGGACGAACAGTATTTTCGTGATTTAGATCGTCGTCTGGATAAAATTCTTTATCAGGATTTAATAAATCTGACATAAAATGATGATATAAATTATAATGATGATATTACGAAGGACAAATTAAATTATCCTCCGTACTTTTACACCTACAAAGAACGCAATATTTTTTTAGATAAAAAGAATTATGAGCAAAGGAATATTATTAGTGAATTTAGGTTCGCCCGATTCTACCAATGTTGAAGACGTAAGAACTTATTTACGCGAATTTTTAATGGATAAGAAAGTTTTAGATTCTCCTTGGATTATTCGTAAAACTATTGTTGAATTATTTATTTTACCAAAAAGACCCGAAAAATCTGCTGAAGCTTACCGAAAAATTTGGACAAAAGAAGGTTCTCCTTTGATTGTTTACTCTAAAATTTTGAGAGATATGGTACAAAAACAAATGGATATTCCAGTTGTTTTGGCAATGCGTTACAAAAATCCTTCGATAGAAGCTGGTTTACAAGAGCTTTATGACAAAGGAGTTCGCGACATTTTGGTTGTTCCTTTATACCCTCAATACACGATGTCTTCTACAGAAACTGTTGCAGATAAAGTGCTTGAAATCCAGAAAAAAAGCTACAAAGACACGAAAATTAATTTCTTGAAAGCTTTTTACAATCATCCAGATTATATCAAAGTTTTAGCTGAATCAATCAAAGAAAAATTACCTGAGAATTTTGATAAATTATTGTTTTCTTATCACGGAATTCCAGAACGTCACGATAATAAAGCACTTCGTGCTGCAAAAGTGAGCAAATTACCTATTGAAACTTATCGTAATCAATGTTTTGAAACGACACGTTTGGTAACCGAATATTTGCAATTACCAGAAGATAAATATACCACTTCTTTTCAGTCTCGTTTAGGTCGTGACCCTTGGATTAAACCTTATACAGACCACATGTTAGAAGAATTTCCTGCACAAGGCGTTAAGAATTTAGCGGTTTGCACCCCTGCCTTTGTTTCGGATTGTTTGGAGACTTTGGAAGAAATTTCGATGGAAGGTCGAGAAGAATTCTTAAAAGCTGGTGGTGAACAATTTACATATATCCCTTGTTTGAATGATCGTCAAGAATGGGTGGATACATTGGTAAAATGGTTAAAAGGTTGGCAAAATAATTAAGAAAGGTTTTTAGCCTTACAAAATAAATTAGATATCTTTGTTTGGAATTTTTCAATTTTAAACAAAGATATTTTTTTTTAAAATGAGACTAATTTTCTCAATTATATTTTTAGTCCTATCACTTTTTAGTTCGGCTCAATTTTTAGATACTAGTGGAAATCTAATTATTGATGGTCGAAAATATCTGAAATCCAAAGTGGATACTACAGGACGAAAATCGGGTTGGGAAATTTATGGTGCAAATACTTTAACCGTTAATCAAAATACCTTTTCCAATTGGATGGCAGGAGGTGAAAATTCGGTTTCACTAAATGCTAAAGCTGATTACGAATTTAATTTCCGAAAAAAGAAACACTTTTGGGACAATCGTTTTATTTTTGAATATGGTTTTTTAGACAATAAAACCAATGGAACGCGTAAGACTGCTGACAATCTAAATATCACAACTTCTTATGGATATTTGATAAAAGAAAAGTGGTATCTAACCTCATCACTTAATATTCGTTCACAGTTTTCTGCTGGTTACAATTACGGAACAACTCCAAAAACAAAACTATCAAATTTGTTTGCGCCTGCATATGTAACAATTGGAATCGGTGCGAATTATACACCAAATTCTAATTTTTCTGTCAGTTTTCAACCTTTAACATCAAGAACAACAATTGTTGCAGACAAAGATTTGCAAAAGAAAGGAACCTATGGTTTGCGAAATGATGGCGACACGTTTCTTTTCGAAGTTGGTGCATATTTAGGTGGACGTTATAAGCTAAAACTTTTTGATAATGTCACTTACGATAATAATATTGGAATTTTCTCTAATTATTCGAACAAATTTTATAACCTCGATATTGTATATGCTGGATTATTAGACATGAAAATTAATAATTTTATGTCTACTCAATTAACCATTAATTTGATTTACGATGAAGATCAAGTTGCGCAAACACAGTTTAAACAAGCTCTTGGGATTGGCTTAACGTATAAAATAGACAGTACTAAGAAAAAAGATAAGAAGAAACGTCGAAAGAAGGAAATTCTCCCATATTTCGATACATCTGGCATTTCTCCAGTCAAATTACCTAGAATAAAACTGGAGAAGCAAAACTATGATCAAGTTTTTGATAAAAATACAATTGACGAAAAATCAACGTATATTAAATCAGAATCCATATTTTTGGAATAAACCTTTATAAATCAACTAAATATATATGAAAAAAAATTTATTTGCATTAGCAATTGTAGGAAGTGCTACAAGTTTTGCTCAATCTGTTAAAGATGGTAAAGTGTCTACTGATAGCAAACGTTATTTAAAAGATCAAAAATTTGATGGACGTCAACTTGGCTGGTTCAGATCAGGAAATAATTCACTTTTATTTTCTCAAAATGCGTACAGCAATTGGATTGCAGGAGGAATTAATTCTTTTGCGCTTAATGGATCATTAGACTATGAATTCAATTTTACTCGTGATAAACATATTTGGGATAATAGAGTTGTAATGGCATATGGTATACAAGCCAATAAAGATGATACTCGCAAAACTAATGATATGTTAGAATTTTATTCTTCTTATGGTTACAAAATTAAAAATAATTGGTTTTTAGCATCTGCAATGATTTTTCGTACTCAATTCTCTGCTGGTTACAACTATGTTCCAGATCCGAGAGTTAAAATATCAAATATTTTAGCTCCTGGATATTTGAGTTTAGGATTGGGTGTTGATTACAAACCAAACGAAAATTTCCAAATTAATATTCATCCATTCACGCCTAGAATGACTTTTGTAATGGATAAAGACCTACAGAAAAAAGGAAACTTTGGTCTTAAAAACGATGGAGATAACACATTACTTGAATTTGGTGCTTATTTAGGTGCTCGATACAAAATCCAAATTATGGATGGAATCACATACGATAACCGTTTAGGAATTTATGCAGATTATTTAAACAAATTTGGGAATATGGATTTAGCCTATGATGGTATTCTAGATTTAAAAGTTAACAAATTTATCTCTGCTCAGGTTACAATAAACTTATTGTATGACGAAGATCAAATAAAAAAAACGCAAGCAAAACAAACACTTGGAATCGGATTTAATTACAAATTTGATAACACGCCACCAAAAGTAGAAGAAGCGCCAGCAACTGCATTTATGCAAGAAGCTCCAATTTTCGAAGAAAAAGAAGAAACTATAGAAGTGGCAACTTACATTCTGAAAAGAGAACCAATTCTTAATGAAACAAAATTAGTATCTCAATAATATTTTCAACCTGCTTATAATAAGCAGGTTTTTTATTTTTCTTATTTTTACAGCTCAATAGAAGAATAAAATGACAAAAAATATTTTCGGCGCACTATTACCACAAATTTTAATGATTGTTTGGGCAGCTTTCGAGCTTTACCTTGGGTTCAACAACGAACAAAATAACCGCATCATTCTTAGCGCAATCGTGATATTAATCTTCGTTATTTTTACAATTATTACATTAGTCAAAGTAATTAGTCTCTCCTTAAACTACTTATAATTTACTGATTATTAGTATTTTGGGTTTAAAAAGTTTGTTTTTTATTGCAAGAATTTGTATCTTAGAGCTTTAAAACCTTGCAAATATGTTGGGGAAAAATCCAGAAAAGAAGCCAGAATTATTCCGCCCAATGTTGGTGGATTTTATTGACCACGAGCATGAACTTGTTCTACTTTCAGAAAAAATAGATTGGAATTATTTTGAGAAAGAATTTTCGTCCTTGTATTCCAAAGTGGGCAATCCGAGCCATCCGATTCGGTTTATGGTGGGTTGTTTGCTACTGAAACATTTGTATAATTTGGGCGATGAGACGTTGGAAAAAGCCTGGATCATGAATCCTTATATGCAGCATTTTTGTGGCAGGGTTTTCTTTGAACACGAATTTCCTTGTGACCCGAGTAATTTTGTTCATTTCCGAAAAAGAATTGGCGAAAAAGGCATCGAAAAAATCTTTGCCTACAGCGTAAGAATGCACGATGCCAAGACGAACACCTCAAATTTTGTTTTGTCCGATACTACCGTTCAGGAGAATAATACCTCTTTTCCTACCGATGCAAAATTGTGCAAAAAAGTGATCGATTATTGCAACAAAATAGCCGGAAATGAAGGCATAAAACAAAGACAACGCTACACAAAAGTCAGCAAACAAATGGTGCGCAACACCTACAACGGAAAACATCCCAAGCGGGCAAAAGCGGCAAGGAAATCTCAAAGACAGCTCAAAACCATCGCCATGAGACTGATTCGTGAATTGCAACGGAATTTTAATGCAGAACAGCAAGAATTTTATAAAGATTTAATGACATTGTACACCAAGGTTGTCACACAAAAAAGAAACGATGCCGATAAAATTTACAGCATTCACAAGCCTTTTACCCGATGTATTGCCAAAGGAAAAGCGCATAGCCAGTATGAATTTGGGAATAAGGTAGGTTTGATAACCACCGCCAACAAAGGCAAGAAAATCATTCTCGGGATTAAAGCATTTTTGCAAACTCCTTACGATGGTCACACCATAGAACCACTTTTGGAACAGATGGAAACCGGTGGTCAAAAGCTCCCAAAAGAACTCGTTTACGATAGAGGTGGCAGAGGAAAATCAGAAATAAAGGGCGTGAAAATCTCCATCCCAAGCACTCCAAGAAAAAAAGACACTGCTTATCAAAAGCAGACAAAGCGCAAAAAATTTAGAACCAGAGCGGCAATAGAACCTATCATCGGACATTTAAAAACCGATTTTAGGCTGGCAAAAAATTACTTCATGGGAGAAACGGGACCACAAATCAATGCATTACTAGCTGCAACCGCTTGGAACATGAAGAAAATGATGGAACTACTGAAACAGAAAATTATTATCTTATTTTATAAGATACAAATTATGCTGTTTTCTAATCCTGTTTTTAAAAATAAATTAAATAGTGGGTTTTGTTAAGGAACGACTAATTAAATACCCAAACGACCCAACTTATTTGAAGAAAAAGTAAAAACTTCGAAATTCGGTAATCGAGTTTCGAAATTCGAACACAATCTCCCTTAAATTTCGTAAACTTGTGTTATAAAACAACAAAAATGAAATTAATCGGTCCTTTCAGACAAATTATAACACTTGCCAATCTACCTTTAAAAGGAGCACTTCACGAAAACCAAATCGAAGTTCTCGAAGATGGAGGAATTATTATTGATGATGAAACAATTGTAGAAATTGGAAATTTCGAAACACTTTCTCAACAACATCCAACCATCGAAATTGAACAAATTAAAACGGAACAAATTCTTCTTCCTGGACTTGTTGATTCGCATACGCACGTTTGTTTTGGAGGAAATCGCGCCAAAGATTTTGCTATGCGTTTGGACGGAAAAACTTATTTAGAAATTGCCGAAAGTGGTGGTGGAATTTGGTCTACTGTAACAGAAACACGTAAGAAAACAGTTGACGAACTGAAAGATATTACGCTAAAACATATTGCGCAATTAGCCAAACAAGGAATCACAACTGCTGAGGTTAAATCGGGTTATGCACTTTCTGTTGAAGGCGAAATTAAAATGTTGGAAGCGATAAATATGGCGAATCAAGAAAGTGAAATTGATTTAATTCCAACTTTTTTAGGTGCGCATATGAAACCAAAAGATTTTGAAGGTTCGAACAAAGAATATTTAGAACTTTTGGTGAAAGAAGTCTTTCCAAAATTGAAAGCTGATAATTTAGCAAATCGTGTGGATATTTTTGTGGAACAATCTGCTTTTTCTGTTGAAGAAGGCGATTATTTCTTGAATGAAGCAAAAAATCAAGGATTTGAAATTACCATTCACGCCGATCAATTTACAGCTGGAGGAAGTTATTTAGCAACAAAATATAACGCATTGAGTGCAGATCATTTAGAATTTTCAGGAGAAGAAGAAGTGAAAAATCTTGCCAATTCTGATGTTGTGGCAACAGTTTTACCTGGTGCTTCTATCGGTTTGGGAATGCAATATGCACCTGCTCGAAAATTGTTAGATGCTGGTTGTTGCGTTTCGATTGCTTCAGATTGGAATCCTGGTTCGGCTCCGATGGGAAATCTTTTGACACAAGCTTCTATTTTGGCTACTTTCGAGAAATTATCAATGGCAGAAGTTTTAGCAGCAATTACTTTTCGTGCAGCAAAAGCATTGAATTTAGCTGATCGTGGCACAATAGAAAAAGGTAAAAAAGCCGATTTTATAAGCTTCTCTACCTTCGATTATCGTAATATTATCTATTATCAAGGGCAATTACAACCAACGTATGTTTGGAAAAATGGCGCGTTGATTAATCAATAGTGTAAATATTATCAGGAGTGATGGTGTTTGTCGGCGTGTAAATTAACCAATCGGTAATCATTTCTTGCGGATAAAGACCTTCATCTCCTTCATTCAAACCTTCTACAGCATAAGGACGATTCAAGCAAACACCAAAAATTTCGTTGTTTTCATTGATTCCGTACACATCAAACCAAATATGTTCCTTATTCATTTCATGATCAACATCAAATCCTAATTTGATTAAAAATCGATAATAATTTTCTTCATCTGCTTCTGGATTAAAATACGTGTTAAATGCTTTTTTATAAGATTCAAAACGTTGATAAGCCAAGGCTGACATTCGTTCCGTTTCCTGATCGCTGATAAAGAAAATCGGATTATCTGCAATTGTTGCCGCATAAACTTCTGGCGTTAATGTATGTCCTTCTTGAACCCCTAACAAAACGCCACAAGGTTCGTAATTTTCGTTTTCTGGCTGACGCTCATTGTAACCTCCCGGAATTGTTGCAGGATAATCTTTCACCACATCTTCCCAACGTTTCCAACAAAATGTAATATCCAAACCATCATAACCAATATTAAATTCTTCATTTTCTGGCGAACGAAAATCTGGTTTAATAAACGCATTTACAATCATATCCAAAGCCGAATTCATCTGCTCTACTCCATCTTTGATGTTCAACATTTCCAATTCCACAGAACCGCAACGATGCAAACCATGCGTATGCATCCAATACACGCGATCGCCATCTTCGTCCTCATCATAAACGCCATGAATCACATATAAATACGAAGGCGCAGGCGGAATTTCTGACTCTGCTGTCACTTTCGCCCATTTACCAGAAAGCAAACGATAAGGCATAAAATCGACAACAATAGACGGATTCTCGACAATGGCTTGCATAATTTTTAGTTGCAAATGAAAACTATCCAACGCGTCATTTCCGAAATACATCACAGATTCCAAATAAAAATCTTGTTGCGTTGCAATTTCCATTTCTTCATCCGAAATCATATTTCCAAAACCAAATTCAGAATAATCGTTACTTCTCGCATCCACAACATACAAATTCACATCAAATTCTTCCTCCAAATAAGACACTACAAGTTGATATTCTTGCTTCACCGCTCCATTTTCGTCTTTATCAATTTCGATAAGATCAAAATTAATTAATTGAAAATAATTAGTTAATTTCAAACTTTTCTCGATTGATTCTCTCGAGAATACAAAATCTTTCGACGAAGGAAAAATTCCCATTGTAGAAGGTAAACTCAATCCATCTTCTGCAATTCCTTTGTACAATTCTTGATTTGTCATAGTTATTTTTAGTTTGTTTTTTGTTAAAGATAAATGTTTTAAGTTCATCAAAATTTTAGCAAAATGTTAAACTTTAAAATGATTAAAGATGATAATTCAGTTCGCATTACGTTAATTTATTGTAATTTTGTTCGCATAATTTTACAATTATGATAGCATCTATGACAGGTTACGGTAAAGCCGTATTGGAATTACCTGAGAAAAAAGTAACGATAGAAATCCGTTCTTTAAACAGTAAAACACTGGATTTAAACACGAGAATTCCTTCTTTTTATCGTGAAAAAGAATTAGAAATCAGAAACCTTATTTCAGAAAAAGTTCAACGTGGAAAAGTTGATTTTTCGATGTTGGTAGAGTTAAATCCTGCTGCAAGAAATCAAAATATAAATGCTGAATTAATCAAAAGTTATATGGCAGAATTCAAATCAATCACGCCAAATGTGACTGATGGTGAATTGTTACCTGTAGTAATGCGCCTTCCAGACGTTATTTCGTACACGCAAGACGATTTGGGTGAAGACGAATGGAATCAAATTCGTGCAACAATTATTAACGCTATTGACGCTTTAAATCAATTTAGATTAGACGAAGGAAAAGTTTTAGAGAAATATTTGACTTTAAACTTGAATAATATTTTGGAGCTTTTAACACAAGTTGTGCCTTTTGAAAAAGAACGAATTGAGACAATCAAAGAACGTTTCAATAAACGTTTAGAAGAAGTAAAAGTTGATATTGATCAAAATCGTTTTGAGCAAGAATTAATTTTCTATTTGGAAAAATTGGACATTACTGAAGAAAAAGTTCGTCTAAAAAACCATTGCGAATATTTCTTGAAAGAATTAGCTGGAACTGAATCAAATGGTAAAAAACTAGGGTTTATTTCGCAAGAAATTGGTCGTGAAATTAATACATTAGGTTCAAAGTCAAATCATTCTGAAATGCAAAAAATTGTCGTTCAAATGAAAGATGAATTAGAAAAAATTAAAGAACAATCGTTAAACATTTTATAATGAAAAAAGGAAAATTAATCGTCTTTTCAGCTCCATCAGGCGCAGGAAAAACAACTTTAGTTCGTTACGCTTTAGAACAATTGGAAAATATCAAATTTTCTATTTCTTGTACAACTAGAGATAAACGCGAAGGTGAGGCTCACGGAGAAGACTATTATTTCTTAACACCAGAAGAATTTAAGGCAAAAATTGCAAACGACGAATTCGTAGAACACGAAGAAGTTTACCGCGATAATTTTTACGGAACTTTAAAATCGGAAGTTGATCGCATTACATCAGAAGGAAATTCTGTTATTTTTGACATTGATGTTATTGGTGCATTGAATATCAAAAAGTTGTACGGAGATCAATGTTTAACAGTGTTTGTAAATCCTCCATCTTTAGAAATTTTGAAAGAACGTTTGATTTCTCGCAACACAGAAAGCGAAGACAAATTGAAACAACGTTTGGACAAAGCGGGAATTGAAATGGAAAAAGCAAAAGACTTTGATATCATTTTATTGAATGACGATTTGGAAACTGCAAAAGCGAAAACCTTAGAAATTATTACAGATTTCATCAAATAATAATTCTAAAACCAAAATAAACAAATGCCTCGAATAAATAAAATCGAGGCATTTTTGTTATCTTTAGCTTTCGAAAAAATCACAACAAAAATGGAGAGCCAAAACAGTTTAGAAATCAACAACGCCAATATTCATTATTATCACCACGAAATAAATCCAGAAAGACCAACTCTTATTTTCTTACACGATTCTTTAGGTTCTACGCAACTTTGGAGAGATTTCCCGAAAGAAGTTGCCGAAAAAACGAATTGTAATTTATTTATCTACGATAGAAAAGGTTATGGAAAATCGTCGCCTTTTACAATTAATCATCGCGAATTAACCTATATGCATGATGAAGCAGATTTTCTAAATGATTTGGTTCAACATTTCAACTTCAAAGACATTATTTTATTTGGACATAGCGATGGTGGCTCGATAACGTTGCTTTACGCTTCAAAATATCATCAAAATTTAAAAGGAATCATTGTCGTTGGTTCGCACATTATTGTGGAAGAAATTTCATTGCAAGGAATCAGAGATGCTAAAATTGCATATGCAGAAACTAATTTGAAAGAACGTTTGACAAAATATCATGGCGATAAAACGCAGAAAGTTTTTGAGATGTGGACAGAAACTTGGTTACGCCCAGATTTTATTGATTTTGATATTCGAGAAGAATTAAAAAATATCGAATGTCCAACTTTGGTTATTCAAGGAATTGATGATGAATATGGTTCGATTGAGCAAGTAAATAAAATTATCAACAATGTAAAAGGAAGAAAAGAAAGTTATCTTGTTCCTGATGCAAAACATACACCTTACAAAGAAAATAAAACGCCAACTTTGGCTAAAACAGTTGAGTTTATTGATTCGTTATAACGAATCAATAAACCTAAATATCACTATTTATTCAATTTTTCTTCTACGTTTTATACATTTATACACTTCGAACCAAAGTACAGAAAGCATTGCTACAAGCATCGCGATTCCTAATTCATTTAGATTTAATGAAGTTACTTTAAAAAACAATGAAATTGGCTGTATATACAATATGGCAAAAAGTATTACTAATGTCAAAACTGTGACATAGACCATTAAATTATTTTTGTTTCGGAAACTTGACCACAAACTATAATAAAATGAGCGATTAGTTAAACTCAACCAAACATTCGAGAAAATTAACGTTGTAAAAACCATTGCACGTGTTTTCTCTTCATTTCCTCCAAGTTGATAAGTATATTGATATACAAACAACAATCCTAATGTAATTATAATTCCTTGAATAATACTTGTTGAAAGCTCTTTCCAATTCAAGAAAGTTTCGGTCATCGGACGAGGTTTTCTTTTCATCGAATCTTTTTCCAATGGTTCATTTTCATACACAATAGAACATGTTGGTCCCATTACCAATTCTAAGAAAATAACGTGAACTGGCGTAAAAATTTGTGGAAAAGCCCAACCTAAAAATAATGGCAACGAAACAATTAAAATAATCGGAATATGAATAGAAATAATATATTGAACAGCTTTTTTGAGATTCGTATAAATACGTCTTCCAGCAGCGATTCCGACTACTAATTTACCTAAATCATCATTCGTCAAAATCAATTGAGCAGCTTGTTTCGCTATTTCTGTTCCCTTTTCACCCATCGCCACTCCAATATGAGCCGCTTTCAAGGCTGGTCCATCATTAACCCCATCACCCAACATTGCCACTACTTCTCCATCTTCTTTCAACGCTTTTACAACAGCCAATTTCGCTTCAGGAAACATACGAGCAAACAACACTTTATCATGAGCCGTTTGTAACAGATCTTTCTCCGAAAGTTGAGCAATTTCACTTCCTGTAATACTATTTTCTGCATGTAAAATTCCAGCCTGTTCTGCAATACTTTTTGTTGTTTCAGCATTATCACCCGTAATCACTTTTACTTTTATTCCCGCATCATAAATCTGTTGAAACACAGTATTAATTCCTTTTTTTGGAGGATCATAAAAAACGACGAATCCTAAAAATTCGAAGGGTAAATCTTGTTGATGTTTTGGAAAATTATCCTCTTCAAAATTAGATTTCGCAACACCTAAAAGTCGAAAACCTTTTAATCCAAAATCATCAATTACTTTTTTTAATTGATTTATTACTTCTTCAGATAAGTTTGAAACATTCAGAATTGCTTCTGGAGCACCTTTTGCCGCAATTATTCGTTGATTATCTTTATTTTTAAAACAATGTGTCATCATGGGAGGCTTCCCAGATAAAGGATATTCGAAAAACATTTGATATTGATTACGTTCATCAAGCTGCGTTTGTTCGTAAACTCGGTGCAACGTTTTTTCCATAGGATCGAACGGAACAGGTTCACTACTCCACATCGCATATTGTATAATCTCATAAATTTCGACATTTTTGAATTGATTTTCATCAAAAACAGAAGACGTTTTTGCATCATAAATAGCTTTCAATTTCATCGAATTTTCTGTAATTGTTCCTGTTTTATCACTACAAATAACAGTTGTACTTCCTAAAGTTTCGACAACGCTACTCTTTTTTACAATAATTCCTTCGCGTAATAATTTCCATGAACCCAATGCCATAAATGTGGTAAATGCAACTGGAATTTCTTCAGGTAAAATAGACATTGCCAAAGTCAAACCGTTTAATAAACTGCTTACAATGTCTCTTGTTTGAAAATAATTGAATCCGCAAACCATTACAAAAACAATGATTCCAATGATTGCCATTCCTTTCACAAATTTTTCTATCTGCAATTGCAAAGGCGACTTCTCTTCTTTTATAGATAAAATTGAGGTTCCTATTTTCCCTAATTTTGTTTCTGCTCCAATAGCCGTCACTTCAAAAATAGCCAATCCAGAAACCGTCAAGGTTCCACTGTAAATTTCTGGATGATCTGTATCTTTAAAAACCGACATACTTTCGCCTGTTAAAGCAGATTCGTTCACCGAAAAATCATTACTATGAACAATATTCCCATCCGCATTGATCATTTTTCCTTCTTCCGTCACACACAAATCACCAATTGTAATTTCGTGTGTTGGAATCTCAACTAATCGTCCATTACGGATAACAGAACTCAAAGGTTCGTTCAACTTTTCCAACTCTTGCAGAGCTTTTTGATTACGAGAATCTTGGTAAAAAGAAATTCCTGTCACCGCAACAATCGCCACAAACATAAATGCAGCTTCGCCCAAATCACCAACCAACACATAAATAATTGATACAGCAATCAAAATTAACGTCATTGGTTCTTTTAGAATATCAAACAATAAGCTGTACCAAGCAGAATTTTGATCACTTTTTATCGCATTATTTCCGTATTGTTCTTGAGCTTTTTTAACTTCAGAATCAGATAACCCTTTTAAATTTTCAGGAATTTTTATAGACATTATTTCAATCGATTAGTGTTTAATAAAGTTACAGCTAAATCCAATTAAAAAATAGTTTAATCACTGATTATGTCCTATTTAGATTTGATTTCAATTAAAACAAAAAAATCATTTCGAATGAAATGATTTTTACTCTATTATTAAGGAATTAATTTTCGAATGCATCGCAATTTATGCGAATATTTTTGAGAATCGGTATTGAAAATTCCATTTGTATCAATTGGATCAATGCGAACTTTTCCGTGTGCATGTAAAATCTTTCCATTTCCACACATAATTCCGACATGAATAATTCGACCTTCTGCATTATCAAAAAAAGCTAAATCTCCAGGTTCTGCTTCTTCTACAAAACTCAAAACTTCGCCCATTTCCGCTTGTTGATAAGCATCTCTCGGAATTTTGTAACCTCCTATTTTGTACACTTGTTGCGTTAAACCAGAACAATCAATTCCAAAAGAAGATTTTCCGCCCCATAAATAAGGCACATTTAGATAGGCTTTTGCTATTTCGACCAATTGATCTTTTGATTTTTTACCAGAAGTATATACCCCAAAATATTCAAAACATTTTGGACCAATTTTGATTTTACTTTCATTCAAAGCACGAACCTCAGCTCCAATTGTCAAAGTCATTGGCAAGCCACTTTCCATCGCATGATTGTACGGATTGATAGCAAATTTCTCGATTGAATCTTTATTATATTCTTCTTCCGAAATTTCTACAATTTGTTTTGGATCAAGCCAACCTTCATAACCATCAAAAGCTAACTGAACTTTCGTCCATTTTTCTAATTCTTCTAAAATAATCAACTTTTCTCCAAACAAAACCTGACTCACCATTTCTGATGAATCTCTTGCTTCGGAGCGCAATGGCGCAACACTTACTTGACAAATGGCGTACTTCATTATTTTTTTCGAATTAATGTAATTCCATCACGAATTGGTAAAATGATCGATTCGACACGTTCATCTTTCGTTACCATCTCATTAAATTCTTTCAAGATTTTTGTCGAAGGATCTTTCTTATCTTCCTCCTCCATCATCACTTTTCCGTACCACAACACATTGTCAACCAACATTGCTCCTCCGGGACGAAGAAGTTCCAATACCTTCTCGAAATAATAAGGATAACTCTCTTTATCGGCATCAATAAAAGCTAAATCTACAGAATCTTTTTCAATTGTATTCAATTCTTTGCGCGCATCATTGATTCTGAAATCAATTTTTGAAGCAAATTCTGATTCATCAAAATACTTTCTGCAAAGATATTCTAACTCATCATTTTTATCCATCGTAATGATTTTTCCATCAGCAGTCAAACCTTCTGCCAAACACAATGTTGCGTAACCTGTGAAAGTTCCTAACTCTAAAATAGTTTTAGGCGCTAAAATCTTCGACAAAATGCTTAACAAACGACCTTGATATTCGCCCGAAATCATGTGTGGCTGCGTTGTACATTGATAAGTTTCAACACGTAAACGGCTCAAGATTTCAGGTTCTTGATCCACATGATGATCTAAATACGATTCTAAAACTGGTGAAATTTTTATCATACCTTTAAAAAGTCTACAAAATTACAAAAAATGCATTGAATCTCGGCTATATAAAGGAAATTTAGATAAGAAAATTTATCCAAAATAATCAAACCAAAAAAGCATTACTTTTTGGGTAATGCTTTTTGTTTTGAAAATTATTTTGATAAACTTAGGCTAAATCTTAACCTCAGCCTTACTTTAAACTTTTCCTTTCTGAATAACAGTTACAACATCTGGATCTAATAATGTTGAAGTATCGCCAAAATCAGTTTCGTTACTTGCAATTTTTCTCAAAATACGGCGCATAATTTTTCCACTTCGCGTTTTTGGTAAACCTGAAACAAACTGTATTTTATCTGGTTTTGCAATTGCTCCAATTAATTTAGAAACTCCATTTTTTATTTCTGCTTCAAGTTCTGGTGAACCTTGTACTCCATCTTGTAAAATCACGAAAGCATATAATGCATTTCCTTTGATATCATGAGGATAACCAACAACTGCGCTTTCTGCTACAGCTTCGTGTTCATTTATTGCATTTTCTATTGGTGCAGTTCCTAAATTATGTCCAGAAACAATCACCACATCATCTACACGTCCTGTAATTCGATAATTTTCCATTACATCGCGATAAGCTCCATCTCCTGTAAAATAATATCCTGGAAATGTTGAAAAATAAGTTTCTACATAACGTTTATGATCACCATAAATAGTACGAGCCATAGATGGCCAAGGAAATTTAATTGCTAAACGTCCTTCTGCTTTCTCATTTACTGCTTCTACTTCTTTTCCTTGTTCATCCATTAAAACTGGCTGAATTCCAGGAAGTGGCAATGTTGCAAACGTTGGACGAAGCGGCGTAATTCCTGCTAATGGCGAAATCAAAATCGAACCTGTTTCGGTTTGCCACCATGTATCTACAATTGGACAATTTCCTTTTCCAATATAATCATTAAACCAGTGCCAAGCTTCTTCGTTAATTGGTTCACCAACTGATCCTAAAACTTTAAGACTTGATAAATCATATTTCTCGACATAATCTAACGATTCACGAGCTAACGAACGAATTGCTGTTGGAGCTGTATAGAAATGTGTCACTTTTAATTTTTCGACAATTTCCCAAAAACGTCCAAAATCAGGAAAACTTGGAATTCCTTCGAACATTACCGAAGTTGCTCCACAAGCCAAAGGTCCATAAATAATGTAACTATGTCCCGTAATCCAACCGATATCTGCTGTACACCAATAAATATCGTTGTGCTCCATTTGAAAAATATTATCGAACGAATAAGCCGTTTCTACCATATATCCACCGCATGTATGCACCATTCCTTTTGGTTTTCCCGTAGAACCAGAAGTATACAAAATAAACAAAGGATCTTCGGCATCCATAATTTCCGCAGGACAATTATCGTCTACCTTATGCATTTCATCAATCCAAAATTTATCTCGTCCACCAACCATAGAAGTAGGCTCTATAGCACGACGATAAACAATACACGACTGAATAGAAGCACAATCTTTTAAGGCTTCATCACAAATTGATTTTAAGTTAATTGATTTCGTTCCACGAAAAACTTCGTTTGCTGTCACCAAAACCTTACATTGCGCATCGTTGATACGAGAGGCTATAGCAGCAGAAGAAAATCCTGCAAAAACAATAGAATGCACCGCACCAATACGCGCGCAAGCTAACATTGCAATGGCTAATTCTGGAATCATTGGCATATAAATACACACACGATCTCCTTTTTGTACACCATTATTTTTTAAGACATTCGCAAATTGACAAACTTTTGAATGCAATTGACGATATGTAATAATTCGAGATTCTTCTAAAGGATTATTTGGTTCCCAAATTAAAGCGGTTTTGTTTCCATTTTTTTCTAAATGACGATCCAAAACATTTTCGGTAATATTTAGTTGTCCACCTTGAAACCATTTAAAATCTGCTTGTTCAAAATTATATTCAAGTGTTTTGTCCCATTTCTTTTGCCAAACGAAGTTTCCAGCAATTTTATCCCAAAATTTTTCAGGCTCCTCGACACTTTTTTTATACGCTTTCTTATATTCAGAAAACGAATTGATTCTAAAATTGTTAATCATTTTAATTTTAATTGTGGTTTTGAATACTAAATATAAAAAAAGCGAATCAATTTATCAAATTAACTCGCTTATATTTTATAAATGAATAAAAACTATTCTATTTTCCTTTATACGGACTTGCATTGTAATATGCTAAAGCAGTTGGTAAGGCTTCCTTTATTTTAGCCATACGCGTAGCATCAGAAGGGTGAGTACTCAAAAATTCTGAAACTCCAGCATTTCCACTTTTCGCAGCCATACGTTCCCAAAAAGGAATTGCTTGAGAAGGGTCATAACCAGCCATCGCCATTAAATACAATCCTGTAACATCAGCATCTAATTCCATTTTACGAGAATAGTTTAGTAAACCAACTTGTGCACCTACAGGATATAATTGTTCAAAAACTTTTGCATATTCTGCATTTCCAATAGATCCACCTACAATTTGTCCTAAACCTTGTGCTGCCATTTGCTGAGAAGCTTGCTCCGCACTATGACCAGCCAAAGCGTGACCAATTTCGTGACCTAAAACAACAGCCAATCCCGTTGCATCTTTGGTAACAGGCAAAATACCTGAATAAACTGCAACTTTACCTCCAGGCATACACCACGCATTTACTTCGTTTGCATTCAACAACGTAAATTGCCATTGATAACCTTGTAATTGAGAAGATATTCCTTTTTCTTGATAATATTTTTCAGCGGCATATTTTAGACGTTCCCCTACTGTTTGCACCATTTTTGCATCAGCAGTACCAGTAATCACTTTACCTTGTTTAAGAACTTGAGAATACTGATTATAAGCTGTCGGAAATAAATCAGCGTTCGATACTAATGACAACGATTTACGTCCTGTAACTGGATTTGTAGCACAAGAAGCTAAGACTAAAGCTCCTGCAGCTGTTAAAATTATTTTCTTCATATTTTTAAGTTTATTTACCGAGTTTCTTTTTGATTTCATTCAATTTCATCAATGCTTCAACAGGTGTTAAAGTATTAATATCTGTGTTCATAATTTCTTCTCGAATCGATTCTAAAATTGGATCATCTAACTGAAAGAAACTTAATTGCATATTATCTTGCGTTATTTTCTCCGTTTTATTCGAGATTCCTTCATCTGTTTTCGTCGCTTCCAAAACTTTCAACACATCATTCGCTCTGTCCACCACTCGTTTCGGCATCCCAGCCATTTTAGCAACATGTATACCAAAACTGTGCTCACTTCCTCCTGGAACTAATTTTCTCAAAAATAATATTGTATCTTTTGTTTCTTTGATACTGACATTAAAGTTTTTGATACGTTCCATCGATTTTGACATTTCATTCAATTCATGATAATGTGTAGCAAACAATGTTTTTGGTTTCAAAGCACTTTGATGTAGGAATTCTGCAATTGCCCAAGCAATTGAAATACCATCGTACGTAGAAGTCCCTCGACCAATTTCATCCAACAAAATCAAACTTCGTTCCGAAATGTTATTTAAAATACTTGCCGTTTCATTCATTTCGACCATAAACGTCGATTCGCCTGACGAAATATTATCTGAAGCACCAACTCGAGTAAAAACTTTGTCAATAATTCCTAAATCTGCTGCTTGTGCTGGAACAAAACTTCCTATTTGCGCCATCAAAACAATCAAAGCAGTTTGACGTAAAAGTGCCGATTTACCAGACATATTTGGTCCAGTAATCATAATAATTTGTTGATGATCTGAATTTAACTCAACATTATTCGACACATATTGTTCACCAATTGGTAATTGTTGCTCAATCACAGCATGACGACCTTCTTTTATATTTAGTTCAAAACCATCATTAAGAGACGGTTTAGTATAATTATTTTTCTCTGCTATTTCTGCAAAAGTTGACAAAACATCCAAAAAAGCAATTGCTTTTGCCGTTTGTTGAATCGGTAAAAGTTTAGTGATAATTTCTTGTAACAATTCAATAAATAATTGATTTTCTATTGCAAGAATTTTTTCTTCTGCACCAAGAATTTGTGTTTCGTACTCTTTTAATTCTTCGGTAATATAACGCTCTGCATTCACCAAAGTTTGCTTACGAATCCATTCTTCTGGCACTTTATCTTTGTGCGTATTTCGAACTTCAATATAATAACCAAACACATTATTGAACGCAATTTTCAAGGACGAAATTCCAGTTCGTTCTGTTTCACGTTGACACATTTGATCCAAATAATCTTTCCCAGAAAACTGAATTTTTCGTAATCGATCCAACTCTTCTGAAACACCTTCTCTAATCACATTTCCTTTTACAATTTGATGCGGAGGTTCGTCAGAAAGTGTATCAAAAATCTTTTGCGTTAAATGATCAATTGGTTCGATTCGAGAAAATAAATCCGAAACTTGTTTGATATTTGATTGTTCAGCAACTTCTTTTATTTCTTCCGAAATTTTAAGACTTTGTGCTAATTGTTGTAATTGACGAGGTGTAATTTTTCCTGTCGAAACTTTTCCAGCCAAACGTTCTAAATCGGTTAATTGACCTAATTTTTCGCGTAGATCGTAACGTAAATCTCCAAATTTGTAGAAATATTCGACAATATTTTGACGACGTTGAATTGATTTCAAATCTTTCAATACCATCACCATCCAACGATTCAATAAACGAGCACCCATCGGAGTTTTGGTATCATCTAAAACATTTAATAACGTAACACCTTTTGGGTGTGGAGAATAAACCAATTCGAGATTGCGAATCGTAAATGGATCCATCCAAACAAAACTATCTTGATTAAGACGCTGAATAGATGTTAAGTGCTGAATTTCGAAATGATGCGTATCGTCCAAGTAAGCTAAAATAGCACCAGCAGAAATAATTCCATCTTTTAAATCCTCGATTCCAAAACCTTTAAGATTCTTAGTTTTGAAAAGATTGGTTAATTTATCAATTGCAAAATCATATTGAAAAGCCCAATCATCCAACAAAAATTTACTTTTGACATCAGAAAAATTATATTTGACACGTTTCTGGTAAATCACTTCACTTGGACGAAACGATTGAATAATTTTTGCCACTTGATCTTCTTGTCCTTCAGAAACTAAAAATTCTCCAGTCGAAACATCTAACAAAGCTATTCCAAAAGCTTTATCACCTTGATGAACAGCCATCAAAAAGTTATTCGATTTTGACGACAAAACCTCATCTTGCAATGCAACACCAGGCGTAACCAATTCTGTAACACCTCGTTTTACGATACCTTTTACCATCTTTGGATCTTCGAGCTGATCGCAAATTGCAACACGCAAACCAGCTTTCACCAATTTTGGCAAATAAGTATTCAAACTATGATGAGGAAAACCTGCCAAAGCACTATTATCAGAGCCGTTGGCGCGTTTCGTTAAAACTATATCTAAAATGCGAGAAGCTCGCACAGCATCTTCTCCAAATGTTTCGTAAAAATCTCCCACACGGAACAACAACATCGCATCAGGATATTTCGCCTTAATCGTGTTATATTGTTTCATTAGAGGAGTTTCCTTATTCTTTACTACTTTTGTCAAATTATTATAAATTTTGAACAGCTAAGTTAGTTAAAAACGAAGTGATGAGAAAACTAAAATTAGACGAATTAGGTCGCGTTTCTGCGGAAGAATATAAAGCTATTGAAAAACATCCGATTGTTGTGGTGTTGGATAATGTAAGAAGTATGCACAATGTTGGTGCGGTTTTTAGAACTTCGGATGCATTTTTAATTGATAAAATTTATTTGTGTGGAATTACAGCAACTCCGCCACATAAAGAAATTCATAAAACGGCAATTGGTGCAGAAAATTCTGTTGATTGGGAATATGTAAAAGATTCGAATGAATTGGTTACAAAACTAAAAGAAGATGGTTACCAAATTGTAACGATTGAACAAACAGAAGGTTCTGTTTTGTTGAATGAATTTGAAGTTGACCAATCTCAGAAATATGCAATTGTGATGGGAAATGAGGTTGATGGTGTACAACAATCAATCATTGATCAATGTGATACGTGTATCGAAATTCCACAATCTGGAACAAAACACTCTTTAAATGTTTCTGTTTGTACAGGTATTATTTTGTGGAAATGGTATGAAGGATTTATGAAATAGCGGTAAGCAAAATAAAAAAGACTCAAATCATATGATTTGAGTCTTTTTTATTGGTTAAAAATTCACTGAAACATTAATCCATTCTGGATCAAAATCAGCATTGTATTTTTTGTAGAAATTAATTGCAGGCTCATTCCAATCCAACACTTGCCAAACCATTCCGTGGTAATTATTTGCTTTTCCGTAAACAATTAATTCATCTAACAATAATTTTCCAATTCCAGAACCGCGCATTTTTTCGGTTACAATTAAATCTTCCAAATATAATCTTCGTCCTTTCCAAGTTGAATAACGGTCGTAATGCAACGCAATTCCTTCTACATTTCCGTCCACTTCTGCGACCAAAGAGCCCCAAACTGGTTTATCTCCAAAACCACATTCTTCCATTTCTTCTAAGGTTACCGTTACTTCTTCTGGCGCTTTTTCGTATAAAGCTAATTCGTGAATTAACTCTAAAATTCGAGGGCAATCTTCTTTTCTTGCTTCTCGTATTGTTACATTTTTCATTATTGTGTGATGTTATTTAGTTATTCGTTATTCGAAATTAGAAGTTCGTTTTACGAAACTTGAAATTAGTTATTTAAAATATAACAAAATTCCCACCTCGTATTTCTAATTTCGTAACTAGATCGTCATTCCAATTTCAATTCCTTTGATACGGCGATACAATTCTGTTGCGTAATTATCAGTCATTCCCGAAACATAATCCAAAATTCCCATAACTTTTTGATACTTTGTTCCTTTTTCATACAAAAACTGAGCAGGAACTAAACGCAACGCTTTTTTCTCAAACGTTTTGCGTTCTTTTTCATCTTTCAAAATTGGTGGAATAAATTGCGAAAGTAATTCAGACATTACATTATAACCTGCATTTTCTATTTCGAGAACAGAACGATGGTTGTAAATGTTTTCAATAGAGAAACGTTGAATTTCGTCCAAAACTCGTTTCGTTACTTGTTCCGTTTCATTTTTAATGACATCTAATAGCGCCGTTTTAAATTCACCTTTTACAATCTGATCAAAATTATTTTGGTAAACTTCAACCGATTTTTGCGTCAATAAATTAATTGATTTGGCACGTAAATACGCTATTCGATCATTTTTATCTGAAATAGATTTTAATGTATTTTTTGTTTTATCAATTTGTGAAGGATCTAAAGATTCTACTAAATTCAAAAATAATTTTCGGCATTTATCATGGTCAATAATTCCTAAACGTTGCGAATCTTCAACGTCTATAATCGAATAACAAATATCGTCAGCCGCTTCTACCAACCATACAAACGGATGTCGCTTGTAAATAATTGGCGAATCTTGTTCCAAAATCATATTCGTTTTTTCAGCAATTGTTCGGAACGCATCTTTTTGTGCCTGAAAAAATCCAAACTTCTTTCGATGCAATTGACTTTTATCTTTTGCAACCGATTCGCACGGATATTTTGCTATCGCAGCCAACGTAGAATATGTCAAACGCAAACCTCCTTCCGATTTTCCATTTTGTTGTTGTGTTAAAATTCGGATTGCATTCGCATTTCCTTCAAAATTGATTAAATCAGCCCATTCGGCTTCAGTAAAATATTGTTTCAAATCTGTTTCGTGACGATCAAAATAAGAGGCAATTGCATCTTCGCCCGAATGTCCAAAAGCTGGATTTCCAATATCGTGACACAAACACGCCGCCGAAATCACATCGTGAATGCTATATTTATAAAATTCTTGCGACTCTTTTGTTAATTTATAATTTTCGGAAATAAACTTTCCAACCAAATTTCCCATCGAACGCCCAACAGACGAAACTTCCAACGAATGCGTCAATCGATTATGAACAAAAACACTTCCTGGCAAAGGAAAAACTTGCGTTTTGTTCTGTAAACGACGAAAGGCAGACGAAAAAATAATACGATCATAATCGCGCTGATATTCTGATCTCGCATCCGACGTATCGTTTGTATTACTGCGTTGATTGGTGTAAATATGATTTAGAAGTTCCATAAACTGATTTAGAAAACGAATTTAACGAATAATGTTCAGTCCTAAAAAAATCCGAACGGTTTCGTTCGGATTTTTGGTTTTATTTAATATAATAGTATAATACTTCAGAATCAAAAATACTTTTTTTAAGTCTTATATTTTCAACTTCATTATTCGGTATCTCAATATCTCCTAACGAAGTTTTTTGAAAATAATAATAAATCTTACCATTATTAGCTTCTAATTTTATTATCGGATCATTGTGATCATAATATTTACTCGCATTCTTAATTGGATAATTTATTGCCAAAGCTTTATCTACATTAATATAAAAGTCCTTGAAAAATATAATCGAGACAGAATAAATAAAACAAAAACATAATATAAAAATTAAAAACCTAAATGCAATAGGTATCTTTCTATAGACAAATGCTAAAACAATACTTGTTAATATAGAAAAAAACACAATTATACTAGAACTAAAACTACTATTACCATACAATGGATACTTTAAATTAAAATATAATTTCCCGAAATAAAAAAAGATATTTAAGAACGCTATAATTACAACTAAAAGAATAAGTATTTTTTTATTCATATAAAAACTATTACCAACTACCAGAAGCGCCACCGCCTCCGAAGCTTCCGCCTCCGAAGCCACCAAAGCCGCCACCTCCACCAGATGATCCACCCCAAGAACTTCCTCCTGAGCCGAAACCTCCGCCACCGAAAACAGAACTTCCTGTGTTCATGATGATAATATCGTCTAACAAGCTTCTTCGTCTACCTCCATTTCCGCCATTATTACCTCCTCTACCTTTCGAAATAATAATGAAGATAAAAATGAAAAATCCTATGGCAAAAATCAATGCAAACCAATCCATTTCTGGTTCTTGAGATTTAGGTTTGTCTTGTTTGTATTTCCCTGCAAAAGCTTGAAAAATAGAATTGACTCCAGCATTTATTCCGCCAGCGTAATCGCCTTGTTTGAAATACGGAATAATAACATTGTCAATAATAGATTTGTTGACACTTGGTGGTAGATAAATCTGAGCCGAATAACCTGTTCTAATCGTAATCTTACGATCTTGTTCACTCAAAACAATTACCACTCCATTATCTTTTCCTTGTGTACCAACTTTCCATTTTTCACCAATATCATTTGCAAACATTTCTAACGGATAACCATCCAAAGATTCAACTGTTAACACCAAAATTTGCGTAGAAGTTGAATCATCATAGGCTACCAATTTTCGTTCTAATTCATCCAATTGCATTGCATCAAAAACATGTGCATAATCTTGCACAAGCTTTTTAGGCGGATGTTTCATATTAACCAATTCATCAGGTGTTTGCCCAAAAACAGTTAAAATGGAAAGAAAAAAAGTTAGAAAAAAGTATTTAACTGTAGCTAATTTCATCTGGTAATTCGTTTGTATCATCCTCTTGATGAGGAAAATATTTCTTAAGTGCTTTGCCGGTTTTCTTAATTCCTTTGCAAAGCCCTTTTACATAATGTTCTTTTTTGAAATGCTTGACAACATCTGCTTTTATATCGTCCCAAAAATCGTCTGGCGTTACATTGTCAATTCCTTCGTCTCCAACAATTGTAAAATTGTGATCAGTTGGCGAAACATGAAACAATACACCATTTCTATCTTTGGTTTTATGCATTTCCAATTGCTCGAAAACTTCTAAAGCTTTGTCAAAATGATTGAGAGAAGATTCGAATTCAATATGAATTCGAATTTCCCCACTTGTATTTTTCTCGGCTTTCTGAATAGCTTCGATTATTTTTTTTTCATCTTTTGAAGAAAGAAATTTATGTTTCTTTTTTCCCATAATGATTAGAATTCTACTTTAGGAGCATTTTCAGATCCTGCAGCAGCTTTGAAATAACCTTTTTTCGTAGCACCTGTAAAACCAGCGATTAAGCTGTTAGGGAAAGTTACAATCATGTTGTTAAATTTCTCTGCAGCATCGTTGTATTTTTTTCTTTCAAATAAAACTTCTTGTTCGATAGAAGATAATTCTGCTTGTAAAGAAGTAAAATTTTGATTGAATTTAATATCTGGATATTTTTCAACAGAAACCAATAAACGGCTTAATGTAGATCCTAATTGATCTTGCGCTTGTTGAAATTTCGCAATATTTGCATCTGTTAATTGACTTGGATCATCAATTTTAATTTGATTAGAAGTCGCTTTTGCACGTGCATCAATTACAGCTGTTAACGTTTCTTTTTCCATATTCGCTGCACCTTTAACCGTGTTCACTAAATTTGGAACTAAATCTGAACGTTTTTGATATGTATTTTCTACATTCGACCATTGTTTTTGCACACCTTGGTCTGTTGTTTTGATCGTATTCGAAACTCCAATTCCCCAGAAAACGATTCCTGCAAGAAGTAAAAGAATCACTCCACCAATAAGACATCCTTTGTTTTTCATAGTATTTTTAATTTATTATTACGTAAAAATAGTATTTTTTCAACAATATTTTATCAAAAATAAAGCCGAGCTTATTTCGAAACTCGGCTTTAATATTTTATGGATTTTAAACGTTTAATTTAATAATGTTTTTGCCCAACTTTCTTCGATTGGTAACAACCAATTATTTTTAAAATCATTCAAAGAAGAAATTCCATTATTGAAAACTTTTACATTTTTGATTTCTCCTTCTTTTACTTTTTGTTTGAATGTTGGTAATTTTTCAATAAAAACTTCTTTCTCATTTTCATACGAAACTAACATTCTATTCAATAAATCAAACGAATAATCTGCATCAATTTCACGTACGATTTTCGTTAATTTATCGATAGAACAACCACTTGCTGTTGCTTGATTTTCGTCTACACCAACTACAATAAATTGATCGTAAGGTAAATCAAAATCAGCTAAAAGTTCAGCACCATGCGCATTCCAATCTGCTATAAAAGTATTTAGTTTAGCTGTAATAGCTTGCTTTTCTTCTGTTGAGAATTTACGATTGGCTTGAAAAATCCAAATTCTTGAATCGTCTGCTAAATTCATTTTCTCTTTATTTAAAATTTGTGTTTCAAAGATACGGAAATTTTGAGTAGTGAGTAATGAGTTGTATGTTTTGAGTTAAAATGAAAAAGCCATCTCAACGAGATGGCTTTTATCAGTATTATTTTTTTAAAAATTCGATTATAAATCTTTCGCTTCCATAATCAACTCAGCTAAGTCTTTTACCATAACCGTTGATTCTTTTTCGAAGTGTTTTACACCGTCAGTCATCATTGTATTACAAAATGGACAACCTGTTGCGATAATGTGTGGCTCTTTCTCTAAAGCCTCTTCTGTACGCTCGATATTGACGTCTTTGTTTCCTTTTTCTGGTTCTTTGAACATCTGCGCTCCACCAGCACCACAACATAATCCACGTGTTTTGCAACGTTTCATTTCGACTAACTCGGCATCTAATTTTTCGATTAATTCGCGAGGCGCTTCATACACATCGTTACCGCGTCCTAAATAACAAGGATCGTGGAAAGTGATTCGTCTTCCTTTGAACGTTTCAGAGCCTTCTAATTTCAATTTACCTTCGTTGATTAACTGTTGTAAATATTGAGAATGATGCAAAACTTCATACTCTCCACCTAAACTCGGGTATTCATTTTTTAAGGTATTGAAACAATGTGGACAAGTTGTAACTATTTTTTTCACTTCGTAAGCATTCAGAACTTCGATGTTCATCATGGCTTGCATTTGGAAAACAAATTCGTTTCCGGCACGTTTCGCAGGATCACCTGTACACGATTCTTCTGTTCCTAAAACGGCGAATTCTACGCCAATATTATTTAAAATCTTAACGAATGCACGTGTTATTTTTTTAGCTCTATCATCAAAACTTCCAGCACATCCAACCCAAAACAAAACTTCTGGTTGTTTGCCTTCGGCCATATATTGAGCCATTGTTTTAACTGTAATATTTGACATATTTTTTTGTAGTCTTTGTGTTATTTGAATGGATTTGGTTTAATGTTTTCCATCATCAAAAACTTGAATCGAAACATTTTTTTCTACCAAATCTGTAAATTTACCATTGTATCGTGTCGCTTTTACTAAATGGTTGTCTACCCAATGATAATTTCCTCCACGAGGTTTTCCCATTAAAAGTCCATGATATTTGAAACCATGTTTTTTCAACCAAATTTCTGTGTACTCACGATGTTCTTCTGTACGTGATGTAAAAAATGTGATAATATGTCCTTCGTCGTACCATTTGTTTAACGTTTCTAAAGCATCAGGATATAACTCCGCTGTTAGCATACGTTCTGGTTCTTCGTTAGGAATATCATCGCAAATTGTTCCATCAATGTCAATTAAATAATTCTTAACATTTTCTGGTAAAATAGGACTTACTCTTTCTCCGTTTTCAATTTTTTCCTCTAAGAAATTTTCCATGTGTGTTGTGTTTGTGTGTTATGTATAAAAATTAATAGTTCTTTGAGAATGAGTAATTGTATTTTACAATTTTAATCGTTTGCCCAATTCAATCTATCTGCTGTGTTAAATTGCCAAGGTGCTCCATTGTTTTCGATGTTTGTCATCATCATGTTCAACTCATTTGGCGCAGCAGATTGTTCCATTACCAAATAACGACGTAAATCAACAATAATTGATAATGGATCGATATTTACTGGACAAGCTTGTGTACAAGCATTACATGTGTTACAAGCCCACAATTCCTCTGGTGTAATATAATCATTTAAAAGCGTTTTACCATCATCTACAAAACTTCCGTTTGTATCGATGTTTTTACTTACTTCTTCTAAACGATCACGAGTATCCATCATAATTTTACGAGGAGATAATTTTTTTCCTGTTGTATTAGCTGGACATTCAGATGTACAACGTCCACACTCCGTACATGTGTAGGCATTAAGTAATTGTACTCTATTTAAATCAAAAATATCTTTTGCTCCAAATGTTTCTGGCTCTCCCTGTGGTTCGGCAGGTACTGCGTAAGGATCTGCATTTGGATCCATCATCATTTTTACCTCATCTGTTACAGATTGTAAATTATTGAATTCTCCTTTTGGTTCTAACTTAGAAAACCATGTGTTTGGAAAAGCCAAAATGATGTGTAAATGTTTTGAATAATATAAATAATTTAAGAAAAAGAAAATTCCAATAATGTGAAACCACCAAGCTGCTCTTTCTATAATTGTAATAAATGTAATGTCATTAAATTGACTAATAATTGGCGCTGTTAACCAAGATGAAATTGGAAAAGATCCTGTTTCGATATAATGAGTTGCACCCATTTTTTGTAACACTTGATCTGCACCGTTCATTGTAAACAAAGCCAACATAAATGCAACCTCCATAATTAGGATATAATTAGCATCGTCTTTTGCCCAGCCTTTCATTTCTGGTTTCCAGAAACGCCCAACTTTCACAAAGTTTCTTCTACAGAAGAAAATGATACACGAAACCATCACCAAAAAGGCTAAAATTTCGAAAAATCCAATCATTCCGTTATAGAAACCTCCTAAGAAACTTAGAATACGGTGTGTTCCGAATACACCATCGATGATAATTTCTAATACTTCGATATTGATTAAAACAAATCCTACATAAACAAAGATATGTAGAATACCAGCAAGAGGACGAACAGTCATTTTACCTTGTCCTAAAGCTACACGAGCCATCGTTTTCCACCTTTCCGCAGGATGATCGAAACGATCGATTTCTTTTCCTAATTTGATGTTACGTATAAGCTTCTTTACGTTTTGTGCAAAGAACCAAATACTTCCTATCATAATTAGAAGAAAGATTACATTTGGAATGTACTTCATCATTTTTTATTAGTCTTTTTGTGAGTTTTGAGTATTTAATTTTAGTTTTGATCTTATGGCTGAACTGGTTGCTTTTTACCAAAAACAGAAATATTAACATAACGACTTGGGTTTTTCTTTAAGTCAGTTACCAATTCATTCATATTTTTGATTGTTGCTTCAAGCTCGTTAGCAAGTGTTTCGTCTTTTGCTAATTTTCCTAAAGAACCTTTTCCATTGTTCATATCTTCTAACAATGTATTTAAGTTTTTAGATGCATTTTCGAAATTCTTAATCACTTGATCTAATTCTAACGCATTTAATTTATCCGCAGTTTTTCCAAATTTGTCAACCGTAGCTTTTGCAGAAGCCATTGTAGCACTTGCATTATTAAGCGTAGTGTTCAATGTTTTCTCGTTTGTTTTGATCAAATTATTTGCACTATTTGATGTTGCAGTCAACGATTGCGCTGTTTTGTCGAACGAATCAATTGTATGATTCAAGTTTCTCAACATTGCTTTAATATCTTGTTGAGTTGACGGATCTAATACGTTATTTACGCTTCCTAATGTTTGATTAAAACTTAATAAAACACTATCTAATTTTGCTTGAGTTGGTGTTAATTGTTTCGTCAAACCATCTAACATTCCGCCTGCAATACGACCTTGTAAATAATCACCATCTTTTGCTACATCTGGTCCATAGTCTAATAAAAGTCTAACTTCTGGTCCAGACATAATTCCTGGTTCGTAAATTTCTGCAATTGTTTTTTTCGAAAATTGAATATCTTTTTCGACAGAAATCACGACTTCAAAATAGATAGGTTTTGCAGTATCTATAATTTTAATTTCTTTCACCTGACCAACTCTCAAACCGTTTACAGAAACAGGTTTAGAAGGAGCTAATCCGCTTACATTTTCGTATTTTACTGTAAACAAACGTCCTGATGAAAAAATATTTTGACCTTTTAAGAAATTGAATAGCATGAAAAAACCTACTAAGGTTAAGATGGTAACAACTCCTATTTTTAATTCTTTAGATAACTTCACTTGTTATGATTTTATGCAAAAATAAAATTTAATTTGTAAAGAAACATTTTATATTACGTTTACATTGGTTCTTCGCCATTAAATGTAACGATAAAGGCGTTTCTAAAACCTTTGTCTTGTACTTGTTTCAATGTTTTTTGAGCAGATTCCATTGTTTTATCAGAACCATAATAATATTTCTGAAGTCCACCTTCTTTTACTCGCAACACATTTGTCAATCCATTAAACTTTTCGTCTTTGTCTTTATATTTTTTATTTGATGTCATAAACTGAACACGATAATTTTTACCGCCTTTTAATTTTTTATTCGTTTCAAATTCCACAATTTTAGCACCAGAAAATCCTTTACGTTTTACCGTTTGCAACAAATCATCTGCACGAGATTGCAAATCTGTTTCCCCGTAATAATAGACGTAATTATCACCTTCCTGAATCACATCTAAATCTGTTAAACCTCTTAATTGAGGTGAAGTTGAAGAGAATTTCATTTTAGATTCCATTACCCTTACCTTCAATTTTTTTCCTTCTACAGGTTTTTCAACTTTTTTAACTGGTTTAGGTTTTTCGTCCTCGTCCTCTACTCCACTTCTACGATCATATTCTTTTTTGAATTGTTTAAAAGCTTCATAAATTGTAGTCGTCGTTTTATCTTTTCCTTCGTCTGATGCTAAAAAAGTTCCTTCATCATAATTCGAAATAAAACCTAACTCAACCAAAACTGAAGGCGAAGCATTTCCTCTCAATACGTGAAAATTTGCTTGTTTAACACCTCTACTTTTTCTGAAATCACGATTCACGAAACCTTTTTCTACCAAATCTGCAAAACGAATAGATTGCTCTTTGTAAGCTGCATTCATAATCTCGAAAGCGATAACTGCTTCTGGATCATTTGGATTAAATTTTTCGTAACGTTCTTGATCTTTCTCTAAAAACACAACCGAGTTTTCACGTTTAGAAACCTCATCTGTTTCGTTAGATCTTTTCAATCCCATTACAAATGTTTCTGTTCCTGTTGCGCTTTTGTTATCAGCCGAATTACAGTGAATCGAGACAAATAAATTCGCATGATTATCATTTGAAATTCGTGTACGTTCCCATAATTCTAAAAAAATATCTGTGTCACGTGTTAAAACAACTTTAACATCTTTGTGATTTTTCTTAATTAATTCCGCCAATCTTTTCGAAACATCTAACGTGATATTCTTTTCATAATCAGCGACTCCCCTTGCTCCAGCATCATGTCCACCATGACCAGCATCAATAACAATTACAAAATTTTGCTTTTTTTGTGCAAATGAAAATGTAGAAAATACCATCATCATCGCAAAAAATAAATACTTTTGTATGTTAATCATTTTTAAACTCATACTATAGGTTTGTTTTTTTGATTAATTTTGACGCAATTTATAAAAAATAAGTTTTTCAATTTGTTTACAAAGGCAATTAAATCGATTTTATTTTTTAGTCCAGTTATGGTTTGCACCGTTTCTTTTGGACAAGTTAAGCAAAATAATAACGATAAAGATCACTCTAAGATAGTTTCTGATTCAGTAAAATTAGATACTATTATCCCTGTAAAAGAGAAATTAGAGTTTGTGGTAGAGCACAATTCCGAGGACGAAATACATAATCGTAAAAAACGTATGACTTACCTTTTGCGTAAGGCACATGTAGTTTACGGCGATATGACTATTGATGCAGATTATATCGAACTAAATTGGGATACAGGTGATGTATATGCCGAAGGTAAGCGCGATTCTATTGGGAATATTATTGAAAAAACTAAGTTTACACAAGGTCAACAAGAAATTTTGCAAGATGCTTTCAAAGTAAATTTCAAAACGAAAGTTGGAATTGCGTATAACATTCGCATGACGCAAGAAGATGGAATCATCATTGCTGATAAAGCGAAACGTGTCAATGATTCGGTAATGTTATTAAAACGTGCCGATTTTACAACGGATACTTATTTTAAAGAAGGAAAAGATACTCGACCAGATTATTTTCTTCGTGCCAAAGAAGGAAAAATGATTGATAAAAATGGTAAGAAAACATTGATTACCGGACCTATCAATATGTGGATTTATGACGTACCGACACCCTTAGCATTACCATTTGGTTACATACCAGCGATGGGTGCAAAACGTGCCGCAGGTATTTTGATGCCTCGCCCAGGTGAACGTACAAATCTTGGTTTCTTTATCGAAGATTTAGGATTTTATGTTCCATTTGGAGATAATTTTGATTTAAAACTTTCGGGGGATGTTTATACAAAAGGTAGTTGGGCTGCTAGAGCCGAGTCTACCTATAAAAAACGTTATAAATACAATGGACGACTTGCAGCCAATGTAGAAAATCGCTTAACTGGTATCAAAGGTCTTACAGAAGGTTCTAATGCGTTTTCTAAACAAAATATGTTTGGTGTAATGTGGTCGCATAGCCAAGACCCAAAAGCAAATCCATATTGGTTATTCAATGCCAATGTTAACTTTTCGAGTTCGAAATATTACCGTGAATCTGTACGAAATCAATACATCAATACTGGACAAGTTTTTACAAACAACGTCAACTCGTCTATCAACTTAACAAAAAACTTTGAGAATGCACCTCTAACAGCTCAATTGAGTATGTCGCACTCTCAAAACTATAATACTGGAGATATTAACATTGCATTTCCTCGTTTCAATTTGACAATGTCTCGTATTTTCCCTTTTGCAAAGAAAAATATGCCAAAAGAAGGTTTAATTCAAAATCTTGGTTTAACGTATAGTATGCAAGCAGGAAATGAAGTTAACACCAACGACAAAGATATTTTTACAGACAAAATGTGGAAAGATCAAATGCGAATGGGAGCCAATCACAAAATTGGTTTGCAAACAGGTATTACACTTGCTAATTATTTCCCATTAACACTTTCTTCTGACTATAATGAAGTTTGGGGTGATAATCGTTTGATTAAAAATTACAATTCTGTTAACGGAAAAGTAGAAGACACAACATTGAAAGGATTCAATTCTTATCGAACATTTAATTTCAATGCTTCTGTTTCAACAAATATTTATGGATTATATCTTAATCCAAATAAAGATGCTAAGATTTTAGGAATTCAGCACGTAATTACACCATCTATTGGTTATAGTTATACACCAGATTTCCAAAGTCAATCTTGGGGATATTATAAAGCGTATCAAAACCAAAATCAAGAAGAAGTTTGGTACAACCAATATCAAAACATGTTATATGGTGTATCAATTCCTGGTTTAACAAATTCATTAAACTTTGGGCTTTCGAATAACTTGGAGATGAAAATCAAAGATTCAAATGATCCGAAAGGTTTCAAAAAAGTGAAGATTTTTGAATATTTACGTTTGAGTTCATCTTATAATTTCTCTGCGGATGAATTTAAACTTTCTCCAATTAGTATTAATGGAATGACATCTTTGTTTGATAGAAAAGTTAATGTACAATTCTCATCAACTGTTAATCCATATAAAATTCAACGTTACATTAATGCTGAAGGAAGTGAAGTTGCTCAATACATTGATGAACTTGGCTTAGGAAATCTTCGTATTTCGAATATGACATTAGGAACTGGTTATACTTTTGACAATAGTACATTTGGTGGAAAACGTTTCGATGCCAAGAACTATAAAAAGCGTGGAACAGTTCGTGATGAAAATTTCTATTATGACAGCGACAATTATGCTCAATTTGCTATTCCTTGGAGTTTAACAGCTAATTTAAGTTATAATTATAGCAAAGGAACAGAACGAAAAGGAAGTAGCACAGGCTCTATTGCAATGAATGGTAAAATTTCGCCAACACCATATTGGGCAATTTCAGCAAATGCAACTTACGATTTCATCAAAAGTGAAATTACTTATGTACGTTTTGGTTTTGAAAGAGATTTACGAAGCTTTACCTTATCATTCAACTGGACACCAATGGGAACATATAAAAGTTATGATTTCTTTATCGGAATCAAAGCATCAATCTTACAAGATTTAAAATACAACGATAGATCAAGACTTAATTACTAAAAAAATATTAATATGAAAAAACAAATCGTTCATACAGAAAAAGCACCTCAAGCAATTGGACCTTATTCACAAGGTGTAAAATACAACGGATTTATTTACACATCAGGACAAATTCCTTTTAATGTAGAAAAAAATGAATTGGTTACAACAGGTATTCAAGATGAAGTTCATCAAGTGATGAAAAATGTAATTGCAATTTTAGAAGCGGGCGGAACAACAATTGACCAAGTTGTAAAAACAACAATTTTCGTTAAGGATTTAAATGATTTCAATGCAGTTAACGAAGTTTATGCTTCTTATTTTAATGATGAAAATTATCCTGCACGCGAATGTGTAGAAGTTGCTCGTTTACCACGCGACGTAAATGTTGAAATTTCTGTAATCGCCATTGCAGACTAATAAAATATTATGCTAAAAGACAAAACTGTATTAAGAAACACAATTGCTGTAATAGTAGGATTAGCTGTTATCTATGCTATCATACAATTTGGTCTTATATACAACGCGGATAGATTAGGATGGGACGACAAAGTTTTTCCGGAATGGAGACACATCATCAAATATTTTTCGCACCAAGAAGGGAAAAAATTCGAAGTTCAATTTTTTGGATCAATGCTAGCAATTAGTGGAATTGCAGCTTTAGTTGGAGGTGTCATAACAGCACTTATCGTAAGAAGAGCTAAACAAGCTTACACGATGTTTGTAGGTTTTATTGTGTTAATCGTTGCTTTAGGCGACGTTCTTATCACGCCTTATCACCCAACTTGGTACGAAATTGCGATCTGTCCAGTTTTATTCTTTTCATCATGGATTGGAGGTTTAATTGTAGATTTGATTTACAAGAAGTTTTTCAAAAAATACAAACCGTCCAGCCAATCATATTAAACTAAAATTATGTCTGAAAAAGATAGAAAAATTAGAGTTGCCATTTCGATTGGTGATTATAACGGAATCGGAATTGAGGTTATCTTAAAAACCTTACAAGAAAAAGAAATAACTGAGTTTTTTACACCTGTTATTTTCGGTTCAACCAAATTATTATCGTATCAAAAAGATCGTTTAAAATTTGACCGAATCAATTTTCAAGGTATTCAAGATGCAAATCAAATTGTAGACGGAAAGATCAATGTGGTTAATCTTTGGAAAGATCAAATTGATGTACACTATGGTAAAGTAACCAAAGAAGCTGGTGAACACGCTTATCAATCATTAAAAGCGGCTGCAAAATCTGTTTCAGATGGTTTTACAGATGTTTTGGTAACGGCTCCAATTAATAAAGATAACATTCAGTCCGAAGAATTTCATTTCCCAGGTCATACCGAATATTTAGGAGAAGTTTGGGGAGGAAAACCTTTGATGTTCTTAGTTTCAGAGAAATTGAGAGTTGGTTTAGTCACGCAACATATCCCGATTAGCGAAGTTGCAAAACAAATTAATTCAAAATCTGTTTATGCAAAAATTCAACAAATTCATAAAAGTTTGATTGAAGATTACGCTATCAGCAAGCCTAAAATTGCTGTTCTTGGGCTTAATCCTCATGCAGGCGATAATGGTCTGTTAGGATCAGAAGAAAAAGAAATTATTTCGCCTGTTATCGAGCGTTGCATTAACGAAAATCAATTAGTTTTTGGACCTTATTCGGCAGATAGTTTTTTCAATCCAAGTAATTTAGACGCTTTTGATGCTGTTTTGGCCATGTATCACGATCAAGGATTGGTTGCTTTCAAAACAATTAGTTTTGATGAAGGAGTTAATTATACAGCTGGATTAAAATTTGTACGAACTTCGCCAGATCATGGTGTGGCTTACGACATTGCAGGAAAAGGAATTGCAAACGAAGAATCATTTAAGGAAGCTATTTTTTCAGCGATCGAATTATATAAAAATCGAAACGAATACCAAGAGCTAACAAAAAATGTATTGCAACATATTCCTCTAAAATTAGAAAAAGGCGATAATAAAGAATAAAAATTTAAAATAAGTTGCAAAGAGCTATTAATTTTAAATAAATTAGATTATCTTTGCACACCTTTTTGTGGTATGAACAAGTTAAAAAATTATAATATTGTATTTACAAGCTTGCCTTTTGGTAAGAGTGATTTTACATTCGAATTATCACAATCGTTCTTTGATTTATTTGAAATTGAGCAAGATTTTGACAATCCTAATTTAATTGCAACAATTATTTTAGATAAAAAATCGACAATGCTTGAGTTAGAAATCAGCTTAAAAGGAGACATTACAGTTCCTTGTGATTTGACTGGAGAATTGTTTCAGCAAGAAATTTCGAATAATGCAGAATTAATTGTTAAATTTGGCGACGAGTTTGACGATACTGATTTTGAGATGTGGGTAATTCCAAGAGAAGAATACCAAATCAATGTTGCACAAGTTCTTTATGAATTGGCAATGCTATCAGTACCAACAAAACGAATTCATCCCGATGTCTTGAATGGCAAAAGCGATTCTGAAATGATTGAATTGTTAGACCAATACAGCATTTACGAATTAGACGAAGATGCAGAAGACGAGCATAATGATGAAGACAACAATGATGACGATGACGATAATAACGACATTGATCCTCGTTGGGCAAAATTGAAAGATTTGAAACCTTAATTGGTTTTTATTATTAAAATAAATTATAGAAATAAAGAAAAAAAAGTAGTTAGATATGGCACATCCTAAGAGAAGACAGTCGTCAACAAGAAGAGATAAACGTAGAACACACTACAAAATCGAAGCTCCACAATTAGCAATCGATAAAACAACAGGTGAAGCACACTTATACCACAGAGCTCACTGGTCTGACGGAAAATTATACTACAAAGGAAAAGTAGTATTAGAAAAAGTACAAGAAGTTACTGAATAATATAATCTTCGAAAGATTTTGAAGCTGTTTCTAAAAAGAAACAGCTTTTTTTATTTTTTTTTCAATACCTTTGAAGTCGTTTTATAGAAAACAAACATAAAAGGTCAAATAAAAAACCGCATTATATGGACATTAAAGACATTCAAAATTTAATTAGATTCGTATCAAAAGCAGAAGTTGCTGAAGTGAGCATCAAACAAGATGACATCGAAATCAAAATCAAAACTTTAGCAAGCGTACCTGCACAAGTTGCATCTCAACAAATTTATGTACCACAAGCTCCTGTAGCACAAGTTGCAGCACCTCAAGCAGCAGCTGCACCAGCAAATAACTCTACTACATCAACAGAAGAAGAAAACAGTAATTTAATTACAGTTAAATCTCCTATGATTGGTACTTTCTACCGTTCTGCAGGACCAGGTAAAGAACCTTTTATTAATGTAGGTGATGCTATTGCTCCAGGTAAAGTTTTATGTATTGTTGAAGCAATGAAATTATTCAACGAAATCGAATCAGAAGTTTCTGGAAAAATTGTAAAAATCTTAGTGGACGACGCTAGTCCAGTTGAGTACGATCAACCATTATTCTTAGTTGATCCAGCTTAATCAATTATATCTAAAAAATTATGTTTAAGAAGATATTAATCGCTAATAGAGGAGAAATTGCAATGCGTATTATACGTACTGCAAAAGAAATGGGAATCAAAACGGTTGCTGTTTACTCTAAAGCTGACGAGACATCTTTACACGTACGTTTCGCAGACGAAGCTGTGTGTATTGGTCCTGCTCCAAGTAAAGATTCATACCTTAAAATCTCTAATATCATTGCAGCAGCAGAAATTACTGACGCTGATGCTATTCACCCAGGATACGGATTCTTAGCAGAAAATTCTAATTTCTCTAAAATTTGTGCTTCTAACGGAATCAAATTTATTGGAGCTTCTGCTGACAATATTGACCGTATGGGAGATAAAGCAAACGCAAAAGCAACAATGAAAGAAGCTGGAGTTCCTGTTGTACCAGGATCTGATGGTTTATTAGAAAGTTATGAAGAAGCTTTAGAAATTGCTCGCGAAATTAAATACCCTGTAATGATAAAAGCTACTGCCGGTGGTGGTGGTAAAGGTATGCGTGCGATTTGGAAAGAAGAAGATTTATTACACGCATGGGATTCTGCTCGTGCCGAAGCTGCAGCAGCTTTTGGTAACGACGCTATGTATATGGAAAAATTGATCGAAGAACCACGTCATATTGAGTTTCAAGTTGCATCTGACCAAAATGGTAAAGCTTGTCACTTATCAGAGCGTGATTGTTCTATTCAACGTCGTAATCAAAAATTAGCAGAGGAAACTCCATCTCCAATCATGACAGACGAATTACGTGAGCGTATGGGAGATGCAGCCATCAAAGCTTGTGAATATATCGGTTACGAAGGTGTTGGAACAATTGAGTTCTTAGTAGATAAACATGGAGATTTTTACTTTATGGAAATGAATACTCGTATCCAAGTAGAGCATCCAATTACTGAGCAAGTAACAGGTTTCGATTTAATTCGCGAACAAATTATGTTAGCGAATGGTGAACCTATCTCTGGTCAAAATTATTATCCAAACGGACACTCTATTGAATGTCGTATCAATGCAGAAGATCCTTACAACGACTTCCGCCCTTCTCCAGGTAAAATTACAAATATTAATATTCCTGGTGGTAATGGTGTTCGTGTAGATACACATTGTTATGCTGGATATTCTATTCCACCGAACTACGATTCTATGATTGCAAAAATCATTGTTACTGCACAAACGCGTGAAGAAGCAATTGCAAAAATGAAACGTGCGTTAGGAGAATTTTATATCGAAGGTATCAAAACTACAATTCCTTTCCACTTACAGTTGATGGACAACCCAGATTTTATCGCGGGTAATTACACAACTAAGTTTATGGAAGATTTTGTTTTTGACGAATCTTACGCAAATTACGGAGAATTATAAGAAATTAAATTTTCGAAATATTAAAAATCCAGAACGAATGTTCTGGATTTTTTTATGTCATTGTGTCAGTAAAAATCAAATGGCTTAATTGTTGAAAATATCACCTCAGAAAAATAGTAAATAATCAATTCAATCATTCCATCTAAAATCAAAATCTCAAGTATTTGATAAGATTCGATCCGAATTGTTAATTTATAGTGAATGAATTGATTGTAATATTACTTTTTACTATTAAAAATCATTAATAATTTATACATTTGCACTCCAAATTTAAGGTAGATGAATATTACTAAAAATACAACAGACAAATTAAACGCAGTATTAACTGTAACTGTTGATAAGGCAGATTATCAAGAAAAAGTAGTTGACGTATTGAACCAATACAGAAAAACAGCTAACATCAAAGGTTTCCGTAAAGGACAAGTTCCAATGAGTTTTGTAAAAAAACAATACGAACAAGCTGTTGTTTTTGATACAGTTAACGAAATTTTACAAAAAAGTGTATCTGAATACATCAACACAGAAAAATTATCAATCTTAGGAAATCCAGTTCCAGTAATGAAAGATGTTGATTGGGATGCTGATCAATTATCATTTGATTTCGAATTAGGATTAGCTCCAGAATTTGATGTTGATTTATCTAAAGTAGAAGTTGACAGCTACAAAGTAAAAGTTGCTGACGACGAAATCCAAAAATATGTAGATAATTTCGCTGCTCGTTTTGGATCATTAAAATCTTTAACTGAAGCTGAAGCTGAAGCTGTATTGAAAGTAGAAGCTGCTGTAGAAGGACAAGAAGCTAAACCAACATTTATCCGTTTAGAAGAATTGAAAGATGCTTCTGCATTTATCGGTAAAAAAGCTGGTGATGTTGTAGAAGTAAATTCTAACGATATTTTTGACACTGCTGAAGAAGCTGCACAACAATTGAATACAGAAGTTTCTGAAGAAGGAACTAACGTTACTTATACAATCAAAGAAATTAACAAAGCTGAAAAAGCAGAAGTTAACCAAGAATTATTTGATAAAGTTTATGGAGAAGGAGCTGTAGATTCAGAAGAAGCTTTCCGTAACAAAATCAAAGAAGAGTCAGAAAACATGTACAACAAAGAATCTGACAAACAAATTATCAATGATGTTGTAGCTAAATTATTAGATACAGTTCAATTTGATTTACCAACAGAATTTTTAACAAAATGGTTAATCACTTCTAACGAAAATGTAACTTCTGAAGAGCAAGCGAAAGAAGAATTGGTAAAAATGGACAAAGGTTTACGTTACCAATTAATCGAAGCTAAAATTGCTGAAGTTAACAATGTAGAAGTAAATGCTGAGGAAGTAAAAGAAGCTGCTTTTGCTGCAATCAAAGATCAATTAAAAATGTACGGTCAAACTTCAATTCCAGAAGAAACATTACAACAAATTGCAATGTCTGCTTTACAGAATCAAGAAGAATACAACCGTTTATCATACCAAGTGTTTACAGACAAAATGTTAGACATCTTCAAAAACAATGTAAAATTGAACGAGAAAGAAGTAACATTTGACGAGTTTGTTGACATTATTACAGAAAAAAATAAAGAATTAGCAGAAGCTTAATCACTTCTAAAAAATTCTTTATACCTTTCATTTAAAATCTAAATTTAATAATGAAAAACGTAGGAGAAGAATTTAAAAAATATGCGCTGTTAGACAAAGGAATTAGCTCTTTACATATGGATAGCTACATCCAAAATACAACGCCTTACATCGTTGAAGAAAGAAAATTGAACGTTGCACAAATGGACGTTTTCTCTCGTTTGATGATGGACAGAATCATCTTTTTAGGAACAGGAATCGATGATCAAATTGCCAATATTATTCAAGCGCAATTATTGTTCTTAGAAAGTGTGGATGCGACAAAAGACATTCAGATTTATGTTAACTCACCAGGTGGTGGTGTTTATGCTGGATTAGGAATTTACGATACAATGCAGTTAGTAAAACCAGACGTTGCAACAATTTGTACAGGAATGGCAGCTTCTATGGGAGCAGTTTTATTATGTGCAGGTGCAGCAGGAAAACGTTCGGCTCTTAAACATTCTCGCGTGATGATTCACCAACCTTTAGGAGGTGCTCAAGGACAAGCTACTGATATGGAAATTACATTAAAGGAAATCTTGAAATTGAAAAAAGAATTATACGATATTCTTGCAACTCATTCTGGTCAAACTTTCGAGCAAATCGAAAAAGATGGTGAACGTGATTACTGGATGACTTCACAAGAAGCAAAAGAATATGGAATGATTGACGAAGTTTTATTACCTCGTAAATAATTTTAAATTCAATACAAATACAAAAAAAGGATACTCAAAAATTTGAGTATCCTTTTTTCATTTACAAATACTTAAAAATTTGTAAAACAATAAGAATGAAGCATAAAAAACAATAATCTAAAATAAGATAATTTCATCCTTTATTTTACCATAATTTATACTGATAGAAATTAACAAATAAATATTTTCTATCTAAAAGAAAATAAATACCTTTGCATCTTAATTAAGTATAGAAAATTGGAAGAAAATAAGTGCTCTTTTTGCGGAAAAAGCAGAAACGAAGTAAATATTTTAGTGTCTGGAATCGACGGTAATATTTGTGATAATTGCATAGAACAAGCTCATGGTATAGTTTTAGAAGAATCGAAATTTAACGAAAATAACAATTTAATAAAACCATTAACGCTAAAATCTCCGAAAGAAATTAAAGAGTTTTTAGATGATTACGTGATTGGTCAAGACCAGGCAAAAAAAATATTGTCGGTTGCGGTATACAATCATTACAAAAGAATATTATTAGACAAAGAAAATGATGTAGAGATTGATAAATCTAACGTTATTTTAGTTGGAGAAACAGGAAGTGGAAAAACATTATTAGCAAAAACAATTGCTAAATTATTGAATGTTCCATTTGCAATCGTTGATGCAACTGTACTTACAGAAGCTGGATATGTAGGAGAAGATGTAGAAAGTATTTTGACGCGTCTTTTACAATCTGCTGATTATAATGTAGAGCTTGCCGAAAAAGGAATCGTATTTATTGATGAAGTAGATAAAATTGCACGTAAAAGTGACAATCCATCTATTACACGTGACGTTTCTGGAGAAGGTGTACAACAAGCTTTGCTTAAAATTTTGGAAGGAACTATTGTTAACGTGCCACCAAAAGGAGGACGTAAGCATCCTGATCAAAAATTTATAGAAGTTAATACAAAAGATATTTTGTTTGTGGCTGGTGGAGCTTTTTCTGGAATAGAAAAACACATTGCAGATCGTTTGAAGAAACACGTAATTGGTTTCAAGAATGAGGATCACAAAGAAATCGAAAATCTTTTGGATGAAGTAAATGCACAAGATTTGAAAAACTTTGGTATCATTCCAGAATTAATTGGACGTTTACCAATTATTACGTATCTTAAAGCATTAGATAAAGAAGCGATGAGAGCTATTTTGACAGAACCAAAAAACTCTCTAATGAAACAATATACAAAACTTTTTGCCCTAGACGGAAAAGAGCTTGTAGTGACGGACGAAACCCTAAATAGAATTGTAGACCGTGCCAATGAACTGGGTTTAGGAGCTCGAGGATTGCGAGCAGTTACGGAAGAAATCTTTACTGATTTAATGTATAACATTAAAGATTTACCAGAAAAAGTTATAATATAATCTATTGTATAGTAACTTATTAATAAATATTTTTATATTTGTAATGAAATTATTTTTTAATTTTAATAAAAACCTACCAAAATAACATAATTTATGAAAAAGAATCTACTTGCTTTATTCGTACTTGGTGCGATATATAGCGCTTCTGCGCAAGATACTTATATAGGTAATAAAGCTATTGTTAAAGTTAACGCTAATACATTGTTTTATAACGGAGGGAATGTTACTTTAAATGCTGATAAACCAATAGTTACTGCAGATACCATAGTCCGTAATCAAGGGAATATTCAAATTCAAGGTAATTTCAATAATCCTTCTTCAAGTTCTACAGGAGATGAGTTTATAAACTATTGGTCTGCCCTTAATAATTATGGACAAGTTATTATCAATGGTAGCAATTCGTCTACTAAAGGCAAATTAACAATGCAAAAGAAGTCAGTGAATTCGGCTTCTATTCAACAATATCCTATGTCTATTCCTTATCAAGGAAATGTAGAAACTATTAGTAATTCATTTATTGGTACAAATTTTAGAGGAAATTGTCAAGTTGATCAATTATGTAATCAACGTAGTTGGATGACATTATTTATTTGGAATAATCATAACATTGTAAATGATGCTGTTGTAACTGGAACTACCTTAAAACCTGGTAGCTATTACTTATTAAATATTATTTCTAACACAGGTTTAAATACTTTTTTTGATGGAAATAAAAAGGTTACTTATAGAGGTGTACCAGCTCCAGAAAAAGCTACTTTTTCTAATTTAACAACTGTTATTCCTAATTCTACAGATACTGCTTTTCCTACTTTACCTTACTCTGATTGGAAAAATCTAACGAATAAATATAACGAGTTGTATTGGACTTATTTAGGTACAAATGATGGTGATTTTACATCTAAAACATTTGGAAAAAATATGTTTAGATTTGGAAATCCATTTACATCAAATATTGATTTATCAGTTGTCTCAAATTGGTTAACTTTTAATAGTGGTTCATCTACTAAGAATTTTGAGGTCATAAAATTAGCTCCAGGTTATACCCATAATTGGACTAATAATGGAGGTTCTTCTAATAATAGTACAGGACAAACTCAATATCTAAGTGCTACTTATACAAATAATGTTTGGGCTGGTAGTGCTGAAGCTGTTTTAGTTAGACCATTTGAAATGTTTAGACTAAAATTTAATCCTACTGATGATAAATTAGTAAACATAAATGTTAATTTAGATACTAATATCAAAACATTTAATCAATCAGCATCAGCAACAAGTGGTAGTTTATCTAAATCTTCTAATCAGTTCTATCAATTAGAAATTGCATTAGTTGATCAAGATGATAATATTCTATCTGAATTAGCATATTTATCTACAAGTAATGACTTTGAAACTGGTGCTAATTTTAATAAAGGATACGGCTCTAAAATGTCTTTATATGAAGAAGATACTAATGGTGATATTATTTATAATGCAGAAACATTAGTTAATACTTTTAATACAGATTACATAGCTAAACCATTGCATTTAAACTTATATGACCTTTCAAAAGACAAAGAAATTAAGTTAAAATTTAATTTGAAAGAAAATAATATATTCGAAAATAATATTCAAAATTTAAGTGATGGGAGCTCGTTTTATGTTTATGATAAATTAAACAAAACATATACTGAAATTGATTCTTCTACAGAAATTAAATTTTATTTTGATAAAGACTTATCTGATAGATTCACTTTCTTTTGGAAAGAGACTCCAAATAAATTAGCCACAGATGATTTAAGTAAATCACAAGCTACTATAGTATATAAATATAATACTAATTCATATAAACTAAGATTTGAAAAGTCGAAGACATCAGTTGACTTCGAAATATATAATTTAGCTGGTGCTAAAATTGGATCACAATCAAAAGTTAGTACTCAAACAGACGCTAACTTGACTTTCCCTACTAAAGGTATGTATGTCATTAAAGTTATTTATAATGATGGAAGTACAAAAAGTTTAAAAGTTTTAGTTGATTAAGCCTAACCTAACAATAGATATTATGAATATAATCAAGTTACTTATAATTTCAACACTTTTTGCTTCAAATTTATTATTTGCTAGCAATACAAGTGGAGCAAATGAAACAATTAATACAGACGTAGCCCCACCAACTCCTTATGCTAGAGAAAATGACGGAATAGGTGGCAACGGTCCAACACCTATTGATGATTACGCACCTATTTTAATTGTTACAGCTGTAACAATTGCAGGCTATTTTTCCTACAGACAAAGACAAATTATTAAAAAATAAATTCATACTTTTAAACCTCAATCAATTGATTGAGGTTTTTTTATTATATCAAACAAACTATGAAAAATAAATTTATACTACCGCTTGTTGTTTTAGGAAGTTCTGTTTTTGGACAGTTTAACGTTTCTGGACAAATAGAAAATTATGCTAACAAACCTGTTTTGGTTAAGATTTTCGAGAATGCCGAAATGAAATTAATCAACAATGCGATTACTGACAACAATGGAAATTTCTCTGTAAAAGTTCCGAAAGCATACAATGGTTTTGTACGTATTGATTTACCAACTGGAGAAAATCTTTCGTTATTAACAGATAACAAAAATCTAAAATTCAAAACGGTAAGTGGACAAGAAATGTCTTCTAAGCTTGAAATTTTAGAGGGAAATACACAAAAAGAATACAATAAAGTTTTAGCTCTTCAACCATTAAATGAAATTCAGAACCAAGTTTTTCCTTATTTAATGCAAATGTATAAACCGACTGACGAGTTTTATACAGCAATGGTAAAAGAAGATAAACGAATAAAAGAGTTGAAACGTAACGAAAATTTCTCACCATTAATTACCTATATTAATGAGTTGAATGATTTGAAACAAAAAGCTCAAACAAATAAAGATACTGAAACCCTAAATGAAATTGTAAATCATTTTGTAAAAGATGATGTACGATTGGAGCAATCTGGAATCTTTAATGATTTAGTTTTTGCTTATATTAATGGAAAATTAGCTGTTGCTAACAATCAAGATGTAGAAGGAAATTTAATTGCTGCTACAGACGAAATTTTGGTTAAAACAGATATCAAAACAACAAGAGGTCAAAATGTATTGACAACTATCTTAAACTTTGTTCCTGAAAAAGAATATGCAAATTTTCATAAAAAATACGTAGATAAAGTAAAAGGTTTGACTTCTAACGTAACAGATCAATTGAAAAAGAAAGTAGGACAAAGCGCTTCTATGCAAGCAGGAAGTAAAGTTCCAAATATCACTTTTCCTCAACCTATTAACGGAAAAAAATCGTTGTATGATATCAAAGCAGATCAAAAATTAATTGTTTTCTGGGCTTCTTGGTGTCCTGCTTGTCAACAAGAAATCCCGCATATTAAAGAGTTTTATAAGAACTTTAAATCAAAAGGAGGAGAAATTGTTGCCATTTCTTTAGACTACGATCAAACAGCGTTTAATAGCGCTACAAAAGATTTACCTTGGTACAATTATACTGATCTTTTGAGATGGGATTCACCAATCGCAGCTGAGTTTGGAATAGAGTCTACTCCTACTCTAATTTTGGTTGATAAAGACAACAAATTAATTAAGAAAGTTCATCATATTTCTGAGTTAGAAGTATCGAAATAATAACGAAAAAGCTACATTGATTTTCAATGTAGCTTTTTTATTTTATTGAATTATTTTCTAAATAAATCCTTGACTGTTCTTGTAATGAATGATTAGGAAAATTCCGATCAGAATAGTGAATCCCCACAACGAACTTCCTCCATAACTAAAGAATGGTAGCGGAATACCAACTGTTGGGAAAAGCCCAATTACCATTGCAATATTGATAAAGAAATGGAAAAATAAAATAGAGGCGACTGCATATCCATAAAATCGTGCAAATCTATTTTTTTGATGTTCGGCTAAGAAAAATAATCGTCCAACAAAAATTGCGTAGACAATTACCAAAGCTGTACTTCCTATGAAACCCCACTCCTCTCCAACTGCTGTAAAAATGTAATCGGTTTGTTGTTCTGGTACAAATCTTCCTTTTTTAATAGTTCCTTGATTGTAACCTTTTCCATATAATTCGCCCGAACCAATCGCTGTTTTCGCATACAATAAATTATATCCCGAAGTATCACGATACTTTGCTTCTCCTTCGTACAAAACCATCACACGCTCTTTTTGGTGTTTGGGTAATTTCTCAAAAATGATCGGAGAAATAAAACTAACCGTGCTTGCAAATAATAACAACACAATAGACGCAATAATACTAAAATTCAGAACATTTGCAGCTAATCCAGATTGTGTTTTGAATGGCGAATCATTAATTTCTTTTTGTTCGGTTAATTTTAAAATTAAAACTGGAATAATTGATATAAAGAATCCTATCAATCCAAAGAAAGTTGTATTAAAAAATATTGGTTCTGAGAAAAATAAGGAACGCATTGGAAATAAATGTCCGAAAGATTCGCGTGTTTCCTCAGATAAATCTTCAACCAAATAACAAATTCCAATCAATAATAAAAAGAAAATTGATAAGCCGATTAAAACACCATGCATTGCATCAACTACATTCTGATTATAATTGAAAGCTAAGATTAATAACGCAATTGTCAGAATTATAAATCCAAAAACTAATAAAACATAAAAAGGAATTTGTACAATCGAAATCAAGAAAATGATTAATAATATGATTGGCGCTAAAATTATCCACGGATTAAGTCCTTCTCTGTACAAAGCAATACTTAATGAACAGAAAATAATTACTGATCCTAAATCGGGTTGTAAAAGAATTAAAACTACTGGTATTGCGATAATCAACAATATTTTTCCTATAAAACCTAAGTCTTTTAGATTTGCATTTGAATGATTGATAAAATTAGCAATCAACAAAGCTGTACCAATCTTAGCAAATTCGGCTGGTTGCAAACTCAGAGGACCAAAACGATACCACGCTTTTGCACCATTAATTTCCTTTCCAACAATCAAAACTCCGACGAGTAAAACGAGGGAAATGATATAAAAGACAGGACTATAAATTTCGAAAAAATTACGGTTGTTTCCACTCGCAATTATCAAAATCAATATCATCACCACCCCAAGTCCAAACCAAATTAGCTGTTTTACACCTAAATCTGGATTGACACTATACACATTCATAATCCCGAAAGTTACTATCAGAAACCCTAGGATCAGTACGGTCCAATCAATTCCTTTTAGTAATCTGCTTTGGCTCATGTTTTAGTTTTGTTGAATCTTTTTTTAATTTTAAACTATCTATTTTACTTCCGATCGAATCCTTTTTTACTGGTTCTACGTATAATCCTTTTCTTTTTAGATAATCTATCCATTGACGACGATATTCGCCTTGTAGATTACCATTTTTCATACGTTGCACTAACGCAGGACGTTTTATTGTATCTGTTACATACAATTCAGCAATCAAACTCGCCATTGGTCCAGCATAAGTTGTACCCCAAGAACCATTCTCTACAATTGCAGCAATCGCAATTTTTGGTTTATCTGCTGGAGCAAACAATACAAATAATGAGTGATCTTGTCCATGAGAATTTTGAGAAGTTCCGGTTTTACCAAATTGTACAAAAGAACTTGTATCAAAACTACGAGCTGTACCCATTGTAAATACATTACGCATTCCGCGTTGAATGATGTCAAAATGTTTTGGATCAACCAATGTATTTTTTTTCACCATATAGGTAGAATCTGTCAATGGTTTTCCATCAATACTATGTACAATATGCGGTGTATAGAAAAATCCTTTATTAGCAATAATTGCTGTATAATTAGCCATTTGTAGCGGAGTTGTATTAATATCTCCTTGTCCCATACCATTAAAAATAATACGGTAAGGATTCCAAACACCTTCTCCAAAACGATTGTCGTAAAACTCAGCTGTCGGAATAAGACCTTTGCTACCAACAGGTAAATCTGTTCCCATAAATTTTCCTAATCCGAAACTATTCAAAATGGAAGCCCATTCGTTAATTCCTACACTATAATCGTTTGGATCTTTACGAACAATATCTCGGTAAGCCTCTGAGAAAAAGTTATTACACGATTTTCCAATCGCATGTTCTAGACCTTGTGGTGTATAATACATTCCACAGTGACAACCAATATGCATACGTCCATAACGGAAACCATGTTTACAAACATACGTTGTCTTTTCTGTCATCGTTCCCATTTGTAAACCAGCCAAAGCCGTTACCATTTTGAATGTAGAACCAGGAGGATAAGTTCCTTGTAAGGCTCTATCATAAGTTGGACGAGCAATAGAATCGTTGATTAATGCACTTCTCAACTTTGTATTCAAATAATCATTTGGATTAATTGTAGGTGCAGATGCTAAAGCCAAAATTTCACCATTATTAGGATCAAGTGCGACAATTGCCCCACGCTTATTTTGAAGCATTTGTTCTGCTAATTCTTGCAATCTATAATCAATTGTCAAATGAACTGTTTTTCCACTTTTTACAGGTCTATCATAATCTCCATTTTTATATGGACCAACAACGTTCATTGTTCGATCTACAATCCAGTTTTTTACACCTTTTACTCCACGCAAATCTTTTTCATACGATTTCTCAACTCCGGCAATTCCTACTAAATCTCCAGGTTGATAATAGGTAGAATCTGTTTTGATATAGGATTGATTGGCCTCATTTATATAGCCTAGTATATTTCCTGCAGAATTTACCATGTACTTACGTTCAGGACGTTTGATGATACTAAACGCTGGATACAAATACAATTGCTCTTGCATACGAGCAAAATTCTCGCGCGAAATATTCTTTAAAAAAGGATATGGAGATAATTTTTTGTAATCTTTTGCAGTTACAATTTTATCTAAAATAGAATCAAATTGTTGTGTAGAAATTCCAATCATTTTAGAGAATTTAGGCTTATCAAAACCATTCATATATTCTCCATAACTGTCAATTAATTTTCCTGGAATAACATCTAATTCGTACGAATAGGTATTACTCACCAACAATTTTCCGTTTCGATCAAGAATATCACCACGATTGGGATAAATGATTTCTTGCTTGATCGACGTATTAAATGCATTTAACGTATAACGATCTGTAAATAATTGCAAATACGCTAAACGTCCTATAAATAGAAACACTATAAACAGGATGAGTGCATAAACAACCATCAACTTTTTCATACTCCAACTTTATTTTTAAATAAAATTTTATAAATAAAGACAAACACAAAAGTTATTCCCGAATTGATTAATGCTTTTAGCATCAAAGGTCCAATTCCTGATGGTTTAAAATTCTCAAGAAGTAATAAAATAATATGATGTGCAAGAATTAGAATAATTAAATAAAATAACCATTGCGCAAAACTAAACGAATTGAAAGAGAAAAATTCCATTTCGTAATCTTGTTTTCCTGCCAAAAGTTTGATAATTGGATTTCTAAGAAATGCGATAAGTGTTAATGCGAAAGCATGAATTCCACCTGTATATTCGAAAATATCAATCATTAATCCTAACATAAATGATAAGATTAATAAGGCATATTTATTTTGATAAGGCGGATAAAATAATACAAATACAATATAGATATATGGTTGATAGCTTCCTAAAAAGTTGATGTGATTGAACACAAAAACTTGTAGCAAAGCTAAAACGATAATCTTGATAATATTGATTAAAAAATCTTTATTGAACATTCTTTGGACTTGTTATTGTATCTGATTTTTCTACTTGTTGAATTTCAACTTTATTAAGGTTTGTAACCACATAAGCTTGTGCTAAATTGGCAAAATCTTGTTTCAATCTTACTTGAACTTTCATTTCTCCTGTTTCGTCAATTCCTTTGCTTACAACTTTACCTATAATAATTCCTTCTGGGAAAACTGGCGATTTACCATCTGTTTCGATGATATCACCTTTTTTCACTTCGATGTATTTCGGAATTTCATATAACTGGACAAAACGAGGATCTTTTCCATCCCATTTCACTGTCCCGAAATATTGATTTCCTTTGATACGCGCATTGATATTGATATCCTTGTTTAACAACGAAATTGCACGAGAATAATTTTTTCCTGCAAAAGTTACAATACCAATTACACCATTATTTGTAATAATTCCGTCACCTTTTTCTATTCCGTCATTTGTTCCTTTATCAATCGTCAAAAGGTTTTGCGTTTTGATAATCGAGTTGTTTACAATCTCAGCAGGTACAAAAGAATACGTTTGATGATAACCTAAGGTATCCGATTTGTAAAACTTTTTAGTTTTCGCATCTTTAATCCCTAAATGCACCAATTGCTCACGCAAAAAGGCATTTTCGTCCATCAAATCTTTATTGGTACTCGGTAAATTAATAAAGTTTGTCACCTTTGCAATTTTATCATCCACATAACCTGTAAACGAAGTGCTTGCAGAGGCAAGAATAGTTTCGTGATAAATATTTTTCTTAAAGACAAGAAACAACGCAATTAACTCTAAAAAGACAAAAATTAATAGCATTCCATTTCTTCTAATGGCATTCAGAATATATTGCATTGCTCTTTACTCTTCTATTTCATTAAGAAAGTGAATTTATCAATATTTTTAAGTGCAATACCTGTTCCACGAACAACAGCACGTAAAGGATCATCAGCCAAGAAAACTGGTAAACCTGTTTTTTTAGAAATACGTTGATCTAAACCTCTCAACATAGCTCCACCACCAGCCATATAGATACCAGTGTTGTAGATATCAGCAGCTAATTCTGGAGGTGTTTGAGATAACGTTTCCATTACACCATCTTCGATGCGTAAAATTGATTTATCTAATGCACGTGCAATTTCGCGGTAGTTTACAGTAATTTCTTTTGGTTTTCCTGTAATCAAATCACGTCCTTGTACTGGCATATCATCTGGTGCATGCTCTAATTCTTCTACAGCAGCTCCAACTTCAATTTTAACACGCTCGGCAGTTCTTTCTCCGATATATAAATTATGATGGGTTCTTAAGTAATATGCAATATCATTTGTAAAAACATCACCTGCAATTTTCACAGATTTGTCACAAACAATACCACCTAATGCAACAACAGCAATTTCAGTTGTACCACCACCTATATCAATAATCATGTTACCCTTAGGTTGAGTGATATCAATTCCAACTCCTATCGCAGCAGCCATTGGTTCGTAAATAAGACGAACATCTTTAGCATTAACACGTGCACAAGAATCTTTTACGGCACGTTTTTCAACTTCTGTAATTCCAGAAGGAATACAAATCACCATTCGCAATGAAGGTGAAAATAATTTTCCTTGAATTCCAGGAATTTTCTTGATGAACTCTGTCAACATGAATTCTGAAGCTTCAAAATCTGCAATTACTCCGTCTTTCAAAGGACGAATTGTTTTTATATCATCATGCGTTTTACCTTGCATGTGTTTTGCTTGTTCTCCAACAGCAATAACTTTATTTGTTCTTCTATGTATAGCGACGATAGATGGACTATCTACTACAACTTTATTATTGTGGATAATTAAAGTGTTAGCAGTCCCCAAGTCAATCGCAATTTCTTGCGTGAAAAAATCAAATAATCCCATCGTTGATTATGTCTCAGTATTATTAAAAATGAATGTACAAAAGTATAATAAATTTAGATGATTATAAAAGAGATTTTAATTTTTTAATCATCTAAATATTTTTACTAAAATAGTAAGATTTTAACAATAAAAAAGGGTTAAAAATATTTTAACCCTTTTTTATGATTTTTATTGAATTTGAATATCGTAAGGTAGCCTAACTTGAACACCTTTTTGCTCATTCATCATCTTTATTTCTTTGTAAATTCGGATTCCGTCCGAACCTAATTCTTTTGCAATTGCTGCCTCAGTATTTTTTCCTTGAAGATTATCCATAAATTCTTCAAAAGAATCTTTTCTTTTTGGATAATTTTCTGTTGAATATTTTTCAATTTTAGCCAATTTAGCGGCTTCTTTTATCGCTGTATCTAAACTTCCAAAATCATCTACTAGACCAATTTGTTTTGCACGAGTTCCAGACCAAACACGTCCTTCTCCTATTTTATCAACTTGCTCGTATGTTAATTTTCTATTTGTTGCAACGTGATTTACGAATTTCCCATAAATCAATACGATTGATTTTTGCATCGTATTTTTTGCTGTTGGTGATAATGGTGTTGTCAAAGATTTTAACTGATCTGCATTTGCATTCGTTTTTACTTCATCAAAATCTAATCCGAAATTATTGAATAATTTTTGCGCATTTGGGATCATTCCGAAAACTCCAATCGAACCAGTAATTGTATTTGGTTGAGCATAAATTTTGTCAGAAGCTTGTGCAATGTAATATCCACCAGATGCTGCAACATCACCAAAAGAAACTACGATTGGCATTTTTGTTTTCAATTGCATCAATTCATATAAAATTTCTTCTGATGCATTTGCGCTACCTCCAGGAGAATTTACACGTAAAACTAAAGCTTTGATTTTATCGTTTTGACTGATTTTGCGAATCGCATCCACATAAGTCTTCGATTGAATACCATCAAAACCATCCCCTTCAGTAATTGTTCCAGATGCATATAAGACTGCAATTTTATCTTTTTCAGATTTATCTGATAAGGTTTCAAAATAATCTTCTACTTTTATGGTATGTTTTTCAAGAACTTCAAAATCAGTTTTTGATTTTTCTTCTTTCAGACCAAGTTTTGTGAATAACATTTTTTGATATTCATTTTCTTGCGCCAATACATCATAAATCTTATTTTCTTTTCCTGTTTCTGGGATGAAAGCATACAAACTATCTGTTACTGTAGTGAATTGTTCAGGAGAAATTTTACGCGATTTTGTAATCGAGTTTGAAACATTACCCCACACATCATTCAATAATTCTGACAATTGTAATCGATTCTCATCAGACATATTTGTTCTCATATAAGGCTCTACAGCACTCTTAAATTGTCCGTGACGAATCACCTGAAAATCTACACCATATTTATCTCCTGCATTCTTGAAGAACATAATATTAGAACTTAAACCCTGTAATAAAGTTCCTCCCAAAGGATTTTGATAAATTTTATCAGACACACTACTTATATAATATGACAGCTGACTTCCTGAATTAGAATATGAATACACAAATTTTCCAGATTTCTTAAAATCTTCTAGTGCATTACGAATTTCAGTCGCTTGCGTAGCTCCACCAGAAAATTTATCCAATTTCAGACTAATTCCTTTTATTTTATCATCATTCTTCGCTTCTTCAATTGAATGAATAATATCTTGTAAAAAAACATTTGGACTTTCTGACATATCAAAAATAGAAACCGAACGATCCATATCACTTTCCATAATTGGATCTTCTAACGAAATTTCTAAAACAGAACCGTCTTTTACACTTTTTGTTGGAGCAGATAATGCTGAAACAAATATCAAAACGAAAAGCAGTATGACAAATACACTAATCGTTAATAGATTTCCTATGATTGTTGAGAATACTCTCCCGAAAAAGTTTTTCATTTTTAATTTATTATTACTTTTGCTCTATATGTCGCAAAATATAGTCATTTTGTTACTCGGTACAAACTTAGGTGACAAAAAAAATAATTTAGAAATCGCTAAAAACCTTATAAACAAAGAGGTAGGTGAAATAAAAAAAGAATCAAATATTCTTGAAAATAAAGCTGAAGGATTTACTACAGAGCATTTATTCTTAAATCAGAAAATAGAAATCAATACAAGTTATTCTCCATTTGAGGTTTTGAAAAAAATTAAAGATATCGAACAAAAAATGGGTAGAATCTATTCTAAACCAAAAGAAAATGAGAATTACGTTGACCGTTTAATAGATATTGATATATTATTCTATAATAAACTTTTAATCAATTGTAATTATTTAAAAATTCCTCATCCTCAGAACTATTCTAGAGATTTTATCAAAAGTTTATATTTTTATTAAGATATTAACTATTAATTCATTAGTTTTGTAAAATTATATTAAGATATGCTTTATATTAGTTATAAAAATAATTCTAACCTATGAAAAAACTTTTATCTTTATTAATCTTAGGTGCTGTGGCATGTGCTAGTGCACAGACCAAGTACGATGAAAAACCATTCAACAACAGTAAAAAAGAATTTAACGATTGGTCATTATCTGTTTTCGCTGGTACTAATGCTATGCAAAATTCTGATTTAGTATCATTTATGGGAGGATACTTTACTCCTGGATATGATTTACAATTTCAAGTCAATAAACAAATTTCTCATGCTTTCGGCTTAAGTTTACAATACCAATTGGGACAATCAAGGCAAAAAGGAACTATATACGACAATACCCCTTGGGGAAATGCTTATCAAGGAAAAGCGCATGGAAAAACAAAATATAATGGAATCTCTGTTTTAGCTGATATTAACGCATCTAATCTATTAAGAAGAGTAGATAATAGAACTGAATTTAAATGGGCTATGCATTTATATGGAGGTTTTGGTATATTAGGCTACAAAGCTTATAGACAACATTATTATGGATCAGGTAATGATTACGGTTTAGTTACTGATCAAAAATTATCTGACAAATCAGTATACGCTCAAGTAGGAGCTGGTTTACGTTATAAATTAAGTGACAAATTAGATCTTGAATTACGTGGGATGTACGTAATGTCTGGTGACGAAGAGTTTGATGGATCAGGAAAACCAGTAATTGGGTATTGGACAGCAGCAGATGTTGAAGAAGGTCGTGATGATAATATGATTACTCTTTCTTTGGGATTACATTATAAAATTGGTAAACATAAAGATGCATTACAATGGGTTTCTCCTATAGCATACAAAGCTCCTGTAGAACAAACTCCTTTCGAATGCATTGACGAAGATCGTGATGGTGTTTGTGATCAATGGGATAAATGTCTTGGGACTCCAGAAGGAATTCGTGTCGATGGATCAGGATGTTCTTTAGATTCTGACGGAGACGGTATTCCTGATAGTGAAGATAAATGTCCTACAATTCCTGGACCTCCAACAAATGGTGGTTGTCCTGAAAAAGTAATTAGAATTTCTGGTGAAGATGTTGCAACGACAATTAATGCATACTTAGAGGGTATCGAATTCGATTACAACTCTGATCGCATTAGAGAACAATCTTATGAAAAATTAAATCATGCTTCTGAGGTACTATTAGCAAATCCAGATTTCAAATTCGTAGTGGAAGGTCATACAGATGCTGCTGGTGGTGTTGATTATAACCAAAAATTATCTGAAAGACGTGCTGCTTCTGTTGTTCGTTACTTAGCTAACAAAGGTGTTGACACAACTAAATTGTCGTCTGTAGGAAAAGGTAAATCTGATTTAAAATGGCCAGAATGTAATCCTGTTACAAACTGTCCTGCTTGGAAAAACTTAGAAAACAGACGTGTAATTTTCAAAGAAATTAAATAGTCTAAAATTTAATCATACAAAAAAAGCTCAGTTAATATTAACTGAGCTTTTTTATTATTTTATATTTATATTTTCTTCTTTTAAAGAATATTAATCGAATTAATTATTCAATAATAACGATTTGATTAGAATTAGAAGAAACTTTATACAAAAAGTATTTGAGCATATTTTTTATTTCTTCCGTTTCTTTAATCGGAATTAAGATATTATGAATCTTCTCTAGCGTTTTTATTTGATGATGATATTCGTAATAACCATATCCTTTAAATTCTCCATTCTCAACTAAATAAAATGATTTTTCAATTCCTTTTCGTCCTTTATCAATAATCAAAAAAGTTTCGGAAGGATATTCAGTTGTTTTAATAAAACTTTGAATTCGCTCATTATAAACTTCTTTAGATTCCTCTTTCACACAAGCTCCATTGCATTTATTTACTTTATATTGAAAACAAGATTCATCAGATTTAATTCCCGCATTTACTTGCTGACAAAGATTATAATCATGAACAATTTTCTCTAAAACCTCTTTTGCACGTTCTTTAGTTTTAAATTTCAAAACAGGTTGTGTCTTTCTAACTTTCCCTATTTCTAATCTCGAATAACCACGTTTAGACTCCAAATAATACAATCCAAAAGGATAAACTTTATTCTCAACCAACTTTACGTTATACATTGGTTGATTATTCAAAATCTCATTATTTTCTTTAATTGCTGCAAGAAAACCACTTCCGGTTTCTTCGAATTTTATAGAACGAGTATAACGCTTAAGTTTATTTGCTTTTAGAGTTTTTGATGTAAAAATTTGATTAATAGATCGCGCAATATTATTGCTTCGACTAATATAAATAAGTTGTTTTCGACTATTATATAAATAATAAACCCCGATAGAATTAGGTAAACCTTCAAGAAGTTTCTGATATTTAGAATGTGCTTTTTTAGGTTGTTTCAAACCTGTTTTCTTCGTAATTATTTTCTCCGAATCTTTATCTAACAATAATTTGAATAAAGAAATTGTCGCTCTTGCATCTCCAGAAGCTCTATGTCTATCTGTGACTACAATTCCAAGCGATTCGCATAATTTCCCCAAAGAATATGAAGGTAATCCTGGAATTAATTTTTCGCTATATTCGAACGTATCAATCCATTCTTTTTCGTAATTATATCCCAAACGATCGAATTCTTGTTTTAACATTCTATAATCAAACATTACATTATGTCCAACTAAAATACAATCGTCTGTAATCTCAACTATACGTTTTGCTACTTCGTGAAATTTAGGCGCTGTCAGCACCATCTTATCCGAAATATGCGTTAATCTTTGTACATATTGGTCAATCTTTTTTTCAGGATTGACTAATGATATAAACTGATCGACAATTTCTTTTCCATCATATTTATACACTGCAATCTCTATGATTGACTCTTCCCCTACTTTTCCGCCAGTCGCTTCTATATCTAAAATCGCGTACACGTGCTTATTTTTTTCCTTTTAAAAAATTAGTTAACATTTTCATTCCAAAATCCATCAATTTTCGAGTTGCAGTACGACTTACATCACGCACAACAGGATTATCTGTCCAATCTTTTTCCTTAGGAACACTTCTTGTTGAAGTTGCTTTAGCAGCAGGTTTCTCTATATTTTTTTGTTGTTCTAATTTTTTCGATAAAATTTCATTTGCAGATTCACGATCAATATCTGTTGCATATTTTGTCACTAAATCTGAATTTGAGGTAATCATATCGATTTCATTTGAAGTCAAAATATCCATTCTCGAATTCGGCGCTCGCATATACGTATATGACAAAGGAGTTGGAATCCCTTTTTCGTCTAAAGCTGTCACAAAAGCCTCTCCTATTCCTAATTGCGTGATGACCTCATCCGCTTTATAATAGGTTGTTGTCGGATAATTTTCTATCGCTTTTGTAATTTCTTTACGATCTTTGGCTGTAAAACCTCTTAATGCGTGTTGAACTTTTAGACCTAATTGACTCAAAACCGCATCAGGAACATCACCAGGAACTTGCGTTACAAAATATAACCCCACACCTTTTGATCGAATTAATTTTACCATTGTTTCAATTTGATTCAATAAAGCTTTTGTAGCTTCTTTAAAAATCAAATGAGCTTCATCGATAAAAATCACCAATTTCGGTTTATCAGAATCTCCAGATTCAGGGAATTGAGAATAAATTTTATTCAATAAACTCAACATAAAAGTTGAAAATAAATTAGGCTGATTTTGAATATCAATTAAACGAATAATATTTACAATTCCTTTTCCGTCTTTCATTTTCAATAAATCTTGAACATCAAAACTTGGTTCTCCAAAAAACTTTGTTGCTCCTTGTTGTTCTAATGCAACAATCTTACGCAAAATAGCTCCCAAAGAAGCTGGCGCAATTGTTCCATAATTCGAATTTAATTCAGATTTTCCTTCATCAGAATCTGTCACATATTGCAAAACACGTCGAATATCCTCCAAATCAATCAAAGGTAAATTACGATCTTGACAATATTTGAATATAATTGAAATAATGCTTTCTTGTGTTTCATTCAGTTCTAAAATTTTACTGAATAAGATTGGACCAAAATCACTTACAGTCGCACGAAGTCTTGCTCCTGGCTCATCAGAAATAGACAAAAATTCGACAGGAGAAGCTTGCGGATCAAAAGGCAAATTAAGCGATTCCATTCTTTCTTGTGCATTTTTATCTTCCGAATTTGCAGCAGCTCCAATTCCAGATAAATCTCCTTTAATATCCATCAATAATGTAGGAACACCTTTCAGAGAAAGTTGCTCGGCGATAATCTGCAAAGATTTTGTTTTCCCTGTACCAGTTGCTCCGCCAATCAACCCGTGACGATTCATTGTTTTTAATGCTACTGAGATTTCAGCTTCTTCTACAATTTCGCCATCTAGCTTGGCTTTGCCTAAAATTATTTTATCGTTTTTATAAGAATAACGACTTTGTATCTCTTGAATAAAGCTTTCTTTCTGATTCATTTTGATTGATTATTGAATAAATATAGGAAAAAATTATTCTGAAATTTTATATTTTACAGCTACTGGATAATGATCAGAGAATTTTTTTCGAATAACATGCGCCTCAACAGAGTTAAACTCTTTAGAATGAAATAAATAATCAATTCTAATTGGAAATTTAAATCCATGAAAAGTTGTCGCATTTCCTTTTCCAACTTCTATATAAGAGTCGTGAAGATATTTTTTCAACTTCTCATATTCGTAAGAAACTGGAGTCGAATTAAGATCCGTTCCCAAAATAACTGGATAGCGCGAAGATGTGATATACGGAATAATTGCTTCTAACTGTTTTTGATGTTTTTGCATACCTTGCACCAATTTCAATTCAACTTTTCGACTAGAAATTTCTGCATTTCTCGAATCATCTGATTGAATAATTTCTTTTACCATCGCTTTATCAATATACATTGGTTCAAGATAAACATTAATTATACGAATCGTATCATTCCCTAAATCGATATCCGCATATGCGGCAAGACCATTCAATTCATCATTATCATCAGGCGTTATTTTTTTGGTTTGAATAATAGGATATTTACTATAAATTGTCAATAAACCATAAAATTCTGAATAATAATTCTTAAATTCTTTATTTTTTAGACTTTTCTGCTGACCTTCATACGCTTCTTGAAGCAACATAATATCAGCTTTATTCTTAATCAAAAGCTCTTTTGTTCCTTCTTCTTTAAAACCATGTACATTATATGTCAATACAGATAAATCAGCTTTTTTATCTTCAACTTTATTGAATTGTACAATTGGATATGAAAGATAAATCGGGTAAAACAATCCGGCTGAAAGAATTAAAATTAACAAAAAGTGTCGCCAGCTAAACAGTAACCAATACAGTAAAAACATTGCTCCGAATGCAAATAATATCGGAAAACCAATCGAAATAAAGTTAAAATATGGGATTTCTGTAGGCGTAAAAATTTTATTTAAATAGACACAATAAGCCACCAACAAAAAAACGATATTAATTGTTAGTACTAAACGATTGAAATAATTTAGTTTAAACTTACTGATTATACTCATTTTATCTACCTTCTCTAAACAGAAAGTCTTTTTCTTCTTTAGACAAACTCTCGTAACCTGAACGAGAAATCTTATCTAAAATTACATCAATTTTCTTTTGTTTTTCAACTTTTTGATGATTAAAATCGTAATCATCTTTCGGAACATTTGATCGCGAAGAAGTTGAAGAAGTATTTTTATATGTTTTGAAAGTTGATTTCTCTTTTTTCTTAAATAATTCCTCTATTCTGAAAATAAAATTACCTAAAAAATCATTTCCTCTCTCAAATTGTTTCATATAAAGATAACCAAAAATAGCACCTCCCAAATGAGAAATACTTCCGCCCGCATTTTGATTGGCAATAATATTATACACATCGAATGCGATAAATACATAACCAACATACAACAATGGAAATGAAGTTGGAATCAACAACAAACGAACAGGCATTTTCGGATTATACGAAATCATAGCAAAAAAAACTGCGTAAACCGCTGCCGAAGCACCAACTAATAAATGTGAATAATTGAAAACGTTCTGAAACAATAAAAAGAAAATTCCGCCAGCGATCCCTCCAAAAATATAGAATGTAACTAAATTTCGGTTTTGAAATTGTTGCAAAAACATTTGTCCAACAAAATACAACAAAACCATATTCATTATCAAATGAAAAAGATTGCCATGTAACCAAGAATATGTTAGGATTTGCCAAGGTCTTACAATCAAATCATCGAAAGATGACAAAGCAAACAAACCTGTTGTTGTAATCGTAGAATTTACTATCGTTCGAAGAACAAAATCAATAATTAACAATGTAAAAAACACCACAACGTTAATGTAAATCAACTTTGTTGCACTATTTCCTGATGAATATTTTAATTTTAAATCGTCTAAGATATTATTTGCCATTTTTTAATTCCATCTATATAAATTCTTTTTCCAATGTCTTGTTAACAAGAAGCCAATCAATCCACCTCCTAAATGTGCAAAGTGAGCTACATTTCCAATGTTTTGATATCCCATATAAAACTCAATTAATACCATAATTGGAATAAAATATTTCGCTTTTATCGGCACTGGAAAAAAGATTAACATTAATTTTTCATCTGGATATAAAACCGCGAATGCTAACAATAAACCATAAATAGCTCCAGAAGCACCAACCATATTACTCAAGTAATAACCTTGTAATTCTTTAGCATTAATATTACTATCAATTAAACCATTACTAAAATAAGATCCGTCTAAACCTCTAACAGAATATTGAAGTATTTTTGATATAGGAAACGATTGTGAATTTAATACATCTTTTAAGTGCTCTATTTGAAAATAATTAACCGCATTAAACAATATAAAACCTCCTAAACCAGCTAACAAATAAAGTATCAAGAATTTTTTTGGTCCAAAAGTTTGTTCAACCACAGAACCAAACATCCACAATGCAAACATATTAAACAAAATATGCGAAAAATCGGCATGCATAAACATATGCGTCAAAATTTGCCAAAATTTGAAGTTGGGAGATTCTGGATAAAAAGCACCTAAAATCACTCTCAAATCGATTCCTTTTGTACTAAAAACAAAAGTCGCTAAAAAGAACAAACCGTTTATAATAAGTAAATTCTTTGTAATCGGTGGTATAGATTGTCTCATTCGTTTATTGTAATGTTTTTTTGATATCAGCCGTATTCATCTGCACAAAAATTGGGCGTCCGTATGGCGTATAATTCGGATTTGGTAGTCTTAGCAATTCTTCGACCAAAGTTTGCATTTGTTCAGATTTTAATGAAACTCCTTTTTTAACAGCCGCATTTTTTGCTAAAATTTTTGCAAACGTATTTTCTAATTCAATTGATTCTTGGTATTCTAATTCCTCGATAAAATCCATAAAAACAGACACAACATCCTCTTGTTGCACATCAACAGGAATCGCATTAATCTGTATGGCTTCTTCGTCCAACGAAATATCAAAACCAAAACTCAACAATTGATGCTCTACATTGATTAATTTCTGACGATCATTTGGCGAAAGTTCCAACTCTATCGGGAAAAGCATTTGTTGTACCAAAGCACTTCCATTATTTGAATGTATAAATTTTTCGAATAATATTTTTTGATGAGCACGATGTTGATCTATGATTAACAATTCGCCACGATATTCCACTACCAAATATTGATTCATCCATTGAATGACTTCAAAACTATCATGAAAATCTTCAGATTCAAATAATTGATGCGCATGATTATTTTCGATTTCTAACTCAACAGCATCTTTATAAAAATCCATATTCGCACGAATATCAGACGGTTTTGGCGCTCTTGTTTGTTGATGCTCAAAAGGATTAAAGCTAGAATCTACCGTAATTTCAGGCATTTTAATTTCTGTATCTTCTGTCGCAGACGGAATAAAAGCCCAGTTTGGATCTTGTTCAAAATCTAACGAAGGAATTACATTAAATTGTCCCAAAGCGTGTTTTACAGCAGCTCTAAGAATCGTAAAAATCAATGCTTCATCCTCAAATTTTATCTCCGTTTTGGTCGGATGAATGTTTATATCAATTTTTGAAGGATCAATTTCTAAATATAAAAAATAAGAAGGACTATAACCCGTTGGCAACAAACTCTCGAAAGCGTCTACGATTGCATTGTGCAAATATCCACTACGAATAAAGCGATTATTCACAAAGAAAAATTGCTCTCCACGCGATTTTTTTGCAGCATCTGGTTTTCCTACAAAACCTTTTACTTTTACAATTTCTGTATCTTCTTCAACCGAAATAATTTGCGAACTTAATTTCTTCCCAAAAATTTGAGCAATTCGTTGCTTCAAATTCCCAGATTTCAGATGATAAACCTCTGCATCATTGTGATGTAAAAAGAAACTAATGTTTTCGTGCGCCATCGAAACACGTTGAAACTCATCTTGAATATGACGAAATTCAACCTGATTTGATTTTAAAAAATTACGACGAGCAGGCACATTATAGAAAAGATTTTTGACCGAAATAGACGTTCCGACTGGACAAACAACAGGATCTTGGTTGCGAACTTCTCCGCCTTCAATCACCAATTGCGAACCAACCTCATCATCTTCTCGACGCGTTTTCGTTTCTACTTGCGCAACTGCAGCAATCGATGCCAAAGCCTCTCCACGAAAACCTTTTGTATGAATATTATAAATATCCTCTGTCTTTCTGATTTTTGAAGTCGCGTGACGTTCAAAAGCCATTCGAACATCTGTCACACTCATTCCCGAACCATTGTCAATCACTTGAATCAAGCTTCTTCCAGCATCTTTTACAATCACCTGAATAGAAGTTGCACCAGAATCCACCGCATTTTCAATCAATTCTTTTATGACAGAAGCTGGTCGTTGTACAACTTCTCCTGCGGCAATTTGATTGGCTACATGATCTGGCAGTAATTGAATAATATCGTTCATCTTTTCGTATAAATTGATTTAATTTTGACTAATTTTTTAATCAAACTTTACAAATATACAAACAAATCTCTCTTTTGACCTTATTCTCTATAAGTGAAACTTATCAACAATTGTTGAAGTCTTGAGATTAAAATTCTGAATAATAAATTCATAATTTTCAGCAATAAAAAAGGTAGACAAATGCCTACCTATTTTTTATTATTATTGGATTAATTAATTCTCTTTCATAACAGCTTTCATTTCATCAAATTCTTTATCAATCTCTTGATTCGGTTTTTGAGTCAATAAAGAAACGACATAAATTGCGATAACCGAAGAAATAAATCCTGGAATCATTTCATACCAATCTTTGTAATCATGATTTGCATAAACCCATGATAAGACAACAATTCCACCTGTTAACATTCCCGCTAAAGCTCCTTGCCAAGAAGTTTTTTTCCAAAAAAGTGAAAAAACAATAACTGGTCCAAATGCCGATCCAAATCCTGCCCAAGCGTTTCCAACTAGATTTAGAATAGAATCTTTTGGCGTTAAGGATAATAAAACTGCAATAACTGCCACAATCAAAACCGATAAACGACTTGCTGTTAATAACTGTTTTGATGTTGCTTTTTTGTTCAAAAATGCTTTGTAAATATCTTCTGTTAACGAACTTGATGTCACTAATAATTGTGAAGAAATAGTACTCATTACTGCTGCTAAAATTGCTGATAATAAGAAACCTCCAACCAATGGATGAAACAAAACACGTGAAAAGTAAATGAAAATGGTCTCAGCTTCTGTTTTAGAATTATCGAATGTCAACATTGTTGTTTGGTCATATTTCATTAAATATGCGATTCCAACTAAACCAACTAAAAGAGCTCCACCAACTGTAAAAATCATCCAAGTAATCCCAATATTTCTTGCTTTCGCTAAATCTTTCGGATTACCAATCGCCATAAAACGTACTAAAATATGCGGTTGTCCACAATACCCCAAGCCCCAAGCCATCAACGACAAAATACTAACCGTTGTAGTTCCTTTGAATAAATCTAAATACTTATCACCTTTATCATTAATCAATGAAAATGTTTCTCCTACTCCACCAATTTCAGAAATTGCTACTATTGGAACAATAACCAAAGCCAAAACCATAATCGTTCCTTGTACGAAATCAGTTAAACTTACCGCTAAAAAACCTCCTAAAAAAGTGTATAATACAACTACAAAACTTGTCATCCAAAGTCCTGTCATATAATCTAATCCAAAAGCTGATTCAAATAATTTACCTCCAGAAACCATTCCTGCAGAAGTGTATAATGTAAAAAATACTAAGATTAATATTGAAGAAACAATTCGCAATAAACGTGATTTATCTTTGAAACGATTTTCAAAAAATACGGGTAAAGTAATCGAATTTTGAGCGATTTCTGTATAAATTCGTAATCGCGGTGCGACAAAAATATAGTTCAAAAAACATCCTGTTGTCAATCCAATTGCAATCCAAGCACTCGACAAACCTGTAAAATACATTGCTCCTGGAACGCCCATCAACAACCAACCACTCATATCAGCAGCACCAGCAGAAAGCGCCGTTACAGCCGCTCCCATCTTCCTTCCTCCAATCAAAAAATCTTCGGAATTACTTGTTGATTTTTGGTAGGAATAAATCCCGATTCCAATCATCAGAGCCATATATGCGCCAATAGAAATGTATTCGTAAATGTTCATGTGTTTTAATTTTTATCGAAAATATAATTTTTCATCCACAAAAATTGTACGAACTTTAAATTTCTAAACAAGAATCATGAATTTTCAACAAAATAATCTAAAATCAGCGACAAGTCCGTATTTGAAACAACACGAAAACAATCCTGTTTGGTGGCAAAGTTGGAGTGACGAAGTTTTGAATCATGCAAAAAAAGTCAACAAACCTTTGCTTATTTCAATTGGATATTCTGCTTGTCACTGGTGTCATGTGATGGAACATCAGTCTTTTGAAGACGATGAAGTTGCAAAAGTGATGAATGAGAATTTTGTTTGCATTAAAATTGATCGTGAAGAACGTCCTGATTTAGACGCTTTGTACATGAATGTCTCGCAATTAATTCATCAATCTGGTGGTTGGCCGCTGAATGTTTTTGCCTTACCTGATGGTCGTCCTTTTTATGGCGGAACATATTTCCCGAAAGTTCAATGGATTGAATTATTAGAAAACATCAATCATTTATACCATCACAATCAAACTAAAACAATGGAATATGTCAACTCTATTGCGGATGGTCTGAATAAAATGGAAACAATCGAATTGAAATCTTCTTCAACTTTTTCAACACATAAAATTGATGAAACATTTGAATTTTGGCAACAACAATTTGATGATGAATGGGGCGGATTTAATCGTGCACCGAAATTTATGTTACCAAATGCTTGGGAAGCTATTTTACGATATGGCGTACAAACGAAGAATGAAAATTGTTTAATTCAAACCAAAATTACATTAGATAGAATGGCTTTTGGTGGAATTTACGATCAACTAAAAGGTGGTTTTTCTCGCTATTCTGTTGATCCGTATTGGAAAGTTCCACATTTCGAAAAAATGCTTTACGATAACGGACAATTGCTTTCGCTTTATTCGAATGCATATAAAATTTATGAAGAAAAGGAATATAAAACAGTTGTCGAAGAAACGATTAATTGGTTGAAAGATGAAATGCTTTCGACTGAAAATGTTTTTTATTCTGCTATTGATGCCGACTCTGAAGGCGAAGAAGGAAAATATTATGTTTGGAAATCGGATGAATTGAAAACAATATTGAAAGATGATTTCAACTTATTTCAACACTATTATAATGTTGATGAATTTGGAGAATGGGAACATGGTAATAATATTTTGATGCGATTGACAGATGACGAAGATTTTGCATCGAAACAGAATATCACAACAACAGAACTTCAAACCAAAGTTAATGAATGGAAAAAAATTCTTAATCCAATTCGTAAACAACGTATAAAACCTCATCGCGACGAAAAAGTTTTAACTTCTTGGAATGCTTTAACCATAAAAGGTTTGTGCGACGCATTTATTACGTTTGAAAATGATGAATATCTTGATTTAGCAAAAAATGCAACCAATTTTATTTTAGAAAATCAATGGAATGGTGAAATCTTGTTCAGAAATTATAAGGATAATCAAACAACAATTCCAGGATTTTTGGATGATTATGCGTTAATAATTGAAGCATTAATCAAGCTTTATGAAATTACTTCAGAAATGCATTATTTAGAAACTGCTCAAACCTTAACAGAAGAAGTTTTCAATCAATTTTATAATCACAAGAATAAAATGTTTGCGTACAAATCACATTATGACACGCCTTTGGTTAATGAAACATTTGAGATTTATGACAATGTTATTTCATCTTCAAATTCTGTTATGGCAAATAATTTATTCAAACTAGGGAAGATTCTCAATCAAGAAAAATACATTGAACAAGCGAAACAAATGTTAACCAATATCGAAGAAAAAATTCACGATTATCCAACTGGTTTTGCAAATTGGATTCAGTTGTATCTAAATTTCGCTTATCCATTCAAAGAAATTGTAATCGTTGGCGAAAATGCATTAAAATTTTCGAAGCAAATTCAACAATGTTATGTTCCGAATGCAATTTTTGTTGCTTCAAAAACTGAAAATTTAGAAATCACTCAAAATCGATTCATCCAAAATAAAACATCCATTCATATTTGCGAAAATTATACATGTCAATTACCCGTTTATTCGGTTGAAGAGGCTTATAAAAATATTTAGAAATTACAATAAAAAACCATGGAAAAAACACGTTGCGCTTGGGTAAATAAAGACCAAGATTATATCGATTATCACGATAATGAATGGGGAAAACCTGTGAAAGATGATAAAATTTTATTCGAATTTTTGATTCTCGAATCTTTTCAAGCAGGATTAAGTTGGTTTACAATTCTTAAAAAGCGAGAAAATTTCAGAAAAGCCTTTGCTGATTTTGATGTAGAAAAAGTAGCCAAATTTAATGAAACTAAAATTGATGAATTGGTACAAAATGAAGGAATTATTCGTCATCGAGGAAAAATTTCGGCAGCAATTAATAATGCAAAATTATTTATAGAAATTCAGAAAGAATTCGGTTCTTTCTCCGATTTCATCTGGAAATACGTTGATAACAAACCAATTATCAACAATTGGAATTCGATAAAAGAAGTTCCTGCCACAACCGAAATTTCAGATCAAATTGCAAAAGATTTGAAAAAACGTGGCTTCAAATTCTTTGGTTCAACCACTATTTATGCACATATGCAGGCGACCGGAATGGTAAATGACCATACAACAGATTGTTTTTGTAAATAACAGCTCAATAAAATCATCTGAAATGTGCATCTTTGCGCAAACTTAGAAAAATGAAAATCGAACTAAAACATTGGATCATCCTTGGCGTTTTGGCGCTAACTTGGGGAAGCTCGTTTATTCTCATCAAGCAAGGATTGGTTGCATACACGCCGTATCAAGTTGGAGCATTACGACTAACAATTGCTGGAGGAATTTTGGCTATTTGGGGAATTCCAAGTCTATTTAAAATTCCGAAAAACAAATTAAAATATGTCGCATTGGCTGGTTTCTGCGGAAATTTCATTCCAATGTTTTTATTCCCAATGGCGCAAACACATGTTTCAAGTTCAATGGCTGGGATTTTAGATTCTTTAGTCCCATTATTTATTTTACTTTTTGGTGCTTTATTTTTCAATATTAAAGGAACTAAAAATCAAGTTTTAGGAGCAATAATCGGATTTATCGGAGCTGTTTTATTAATTGGTGGCGATGGTTTTTCTGGGGAAAATAGTCTTTTACATTGTTTATTAATTGTATTAGCAACTGCTCTTTACGGTCTAAACAGTTTAATCTTAACACGCTATTTAAACGACGTTCCTTCATTTCAATTATCATCAGCTTTGTTTACAATTTGGTTATTACCTTCAGTTCTAATTTTAATTATTTCAGGATTTTTTGATGTATTTGAAGGAACAGAACAACAATTAAAAAGTTTAGGTTTTGTCGCTATTTTAGGACTTTTAGGAACTGCCTTAGCGATGATATTATTCTACCGATTGATACAATCTACAGGTTCGATGTTCGCCTCAATGGTGACTTATTTAATGCCCGTAGTTTCTGTTTTTTGGGGATTTTTAGTCGGTGAAAAAATCTCATGGATCCATTTATTTGGATTCGGAATGATTTTATCAGGCGTTTATTTAACACAAAAAAAAGAGAAAGAACTGCAAAAGATTTAAGCTATATTCAAAATAGATTCCTATTTTTATTAAATAATTAACACAATAATGGTCTATCGTAGATTATTTAATAAATTAAAAATGAATCATTTTACCACAATTTCAAAAAAACTCTCCCTTACTCTCCTACTTTTTTCCTCTCATCAAACCATCTTCGCACAAACAAAAATTGATAGCATAGAAGTTGTTCAATTACAATCTCAACTTCAATCAAATATAAAAATTGATGGTAAAACCCTTTCTTTACCGAAACAGAACAAGTATAATTTTGAATTAATTGGTTCTGACAATCAAACAATCATTGATTTGAATGGAAAAATAAATCAACCTTTAATTTCTAAATCAATTAATTTATTATTCAAAATAACTCGAAAATCAGATAAAGCCACAACAGAAATCCCTGTAAAAAATTTAAAAATAAACGGAAAATATACAAACACAGGTATCAATTCAAAACCTTTTGTAATTCCATCTTTGCGTGAATGGCACGGAGAAAAAGGAGAATTTAATTTAACTTCTTCTTCAAAAATTGTGATTGAAAATGTCAATTCTGAAAATTTGGAAGTTGCTAAATTATTACAAGAAGATCTCCAAAAACAGTTCGGTTACAAATTAGAAATTACTTCGACAAAAAAAGTTTCAAAAGGAGATATTTATATCTCTAAGCATAAAGACACAACATTAGGAAACGAGGGATACGCAATGGAAATTGGAGATTTCGTTCAGCTTTCTGCGCCAACTTATACTGGAAATGTATTTGCAACTCGTACAATTTTGCAATTATTAGATCAATCCAAAACTAAAAACAGTATTCTGAAAGGAGAAATTAGAGATTATCCTACTTATTCGGAACGTGGATTAATCTTGGATGTTGGACGAAAGTTTTTTACCATTGATTTTTTAAATGATTACGTCGAAATATTGTCTTATTATAAAATATCCAACTTTCAAATTCATTTAAATGACAATGCATTTCACAAATATTTCGATTTCGATTGGGATAAAACACCTTCGGGTTTTCGCTTAGAAAATGAAACATATTCAGGTTTAACTTCAGCAGATGGTCATTATACTAAACAAGAATTTAAAGATTTACAGAAAAAAGCTTTTCGATATGGAATTAAGATTATTCCTGAAATCGATGTTCCTGCACATTCTTTGTCCATTACAAAAGTAATTCCTGAAATCGGAAGTGATAAATATGGAAAAGATCATTTGGATTTAGCTAATCCAAAAACTTACGAAGTTGTTCAAGCTATTTTTGATGAATACACAAAAGGACAAGATCCTTTATTTATAGGAAAAGAAGTTCATATTGGAACAGATGAATATGATAAAAAAGAAGCTGAGTCGTTCAGAAAATTTACGGATTTTCTTATAAAAGCTGTTCAGAAAAATGGAAAAGATGTACGTGCTTGGGGAGCGCTTACGCATGCGCAAGGAAAAACTCCTGTAACCTCGAAAAATGTCACACTAAATATGTGGTACAACGGATATGCAGATCCTGTTGAAATGAAAAAATTGGGTTACAAACAAATATCTACTCCTGACGGTTGGTTCTATATTGTTCCTGCAGCTGGATATTATTACGATTATCTAAATGTCAACAATATTTATAACAATTGGGAGCCGCGTAATATTGGTAATATAACATTTGAGAAAGGAGACCCAACTGTTGTAGGCGGAATGTTTGGGATTTGGAATGATATTGCTGGCAATGGAATTTCTGAAAAAGATGTACACAACAGAGCTTTTCCTGCGATACAAGTTTTGGCTGAAAAAATGTGGACTGCAAGTGATAATAATCCAGCTTTATTCGATTTTAATCAGAAAAAAATAAACGTTGCAGAAGCTCCAGGAATTAATTTAAGGGGATATTTTGGAGAAGAAACTCGCCAAATTATTCATCTTCCGTTTGAAAATTCTGTAGAAGATATTTCCGGTTTTTTCAATGAAAAAGTCACTTCAAATAATTCTTCTTTTGCAAAAGGAATTATTAACAATTCATTGAATAGCACAACAACATTAAATCTTCCGTTAGAAGAGATTGGAAATAGCTACACCATTTCTTTTTGGTTGAAATCTAACGCAGAGAATGCAAATGTTTTATTCAAATCAAAAAACGCAACCTTTGAACTGAATAAAAATTCTGTCGGATATAAGCGTGATGGTTATTCTTATCAGATGACTGATCATTTGAATTTAAATGACTGGAATTTTATTACAATCACAGGGAATAAAGAAAATACAAGCTTGTATGTAAATGGAAAACTGGTTAAAAAAATGGAAACAGAAGAAATCATTTTGCCTTACAAAGATAAAAAAGGAAAAGAGATTTCATTTCATAAAGTAAAAACGTTGACGTTTCCATTAAAGCAAATTTCATTAGAAAATGTTAGCTTCGATGAATTGAAAGTTTACAACAAAGAGTTTTCAAAAGATGAAGTTTTAAGTGAATACAAATCGCTTCAACAATAACTAAAAATCTCGTAAACCATTTGGTTTACGAGATTTTTTATTTTATATATTTTTTCAAATCTTTCGCTAATTCTTTTGTAAAGGTATCCGCACCTTTATAATTCATGTGCGTTGTGTTGTAGAAATATTTTTGATCAAAACTAATCGAATCGCTCGAATAATCTAATAACGGAAGGTGATATTTTTGTAATGTTGTTTGATAACGATTAATCACTTCATCTCGATTCAACATATAATCTTGACCTTTATAAAATTCGGGTGCAATTGTAAAAACTAACTGAATATTTTCTTGCTCACATTTCGCAATTAATTCTTCTAATAAAGCATAATCTGAAAAATCAAAATCGGAGTTTTTCTTTTTCATTTTTTCCCAATCAACATTCCATTTTCGGTTATATGATTTGAAACCATCATCACGAAAAAGTCCATCTTTATGCAATTTTTCTTTCTTAGCCCTTACAATTTGATCTTTCCAATACGTTTGATCTCTGTAACGATAAAGCGGTACAATAAAATCAACCAATTTCGTGTCTTTATATTCTTTTAATGCAGCATAAAGTTTAAAATTCCACAACATAAATGGCGCATATTGATTTGGTTGAAAAACTTCATCAATGTGTGAAAACGAAAAAGTATCTAAATTCCAAACAACAACTTTCGGTTTTGGATTATGATTCAAATACAAATTGAAACGATACAATTGCATTTTAAATTTACTCCCGTTTAATCCAAAATTATGCGTGGTCAGTTTTAAATCTTTTTCTAAAATATTCGGATTAATTTGAATAAATGCTCGAGAAGAACCAAAAATAGCCAATTCAACATTCGTTTTTCCTTCTCTTATTTGATTCCATTCTTGTACTTCTCCGCTAAACAAAGCCATTTTTTTGAGTTGATTTGAATAATAAACATCAACCAAAACCAATGCAATGAAAGCCGAAAACAGCGTAATGAAAAAGTATTTTAAGAATTTCATTTTCTCAACATTTCGATATGCGGGATATCGTCTTCTAAATATTCTTCCGAAACTTGTTTGAAACCAAATGAAGAATAAAACTCTTTCAAATAAGATTGAGCTGAAATTCTGATTTCAGATGTTTTAAATTGATTTTCGATGACTTGAACCGAATTTTTCATCAATTGTTTTCCTAATCCATAACGGCGAAACTTTTGATTCGAAATTACGCGACCAATTGAAGGTTCATTTTCATACGAAATTCCTTTTGGTACAATTCGAGAATATGCCGTAACCTCATCACCAATCGTTGCCCAAAGATGTCCACAAACCAAATCTTTATCATCGCAATCTTGATAAATACAATCCTGCTCTATTACAAAAACTTCGTTGCGCAATTGCACTATTTTATATAGCTCTTTCGACGTTAAATCATCAAAAGATTTGTAATGCCAAATAATTTCTTCCATGGATTAATCTAATTTTGAATATTTTGCAATAATATTTTCGAACATTTTTTGAGGTAAAATATTTTTCAAGGTTACAGAAAATTTCTGCATCGATTTTCCAATATAATAATGTGGTTTCAAATTCTTCTGAGCCAAAATATTTTCGATAATCGGAATCAAATCTTCTGTTGGTGTACCATCTTGCACTTCGTGATCGATATCGGCAACCATTGCATCGTATCTTTTTTGATAAAATTTTGAAACAAAAGTTTTCACACGACCTTCTGCAATATTGGTTTTGATATCTCCAAAATTCAATGTTGCAATTTCCACTCCTGTATGACGATTTTCTAAACGAGCCGATTCAACCAAACGATCAATCATCGCTTTAGAAGCTGAATAATAACCTCTAAACGGTAAACCATTGTTACTCGCAATCGAAGAAACATTCAGGATATAACCGTTTTTTTGCGCACGCATTGTAGGTAAAACCTCCTGCATTGTATAAATAGGCCCGTACACATTAACGTCCAATAATTTCTCGATATCAGCTTTCGAAGCATCTTCCACAGCACCTAACATTCCAATTCCAGCATTGTTAATCAACACATCAATTTGATTGTTCGTTTCCGAAAAAATCTGCTGAAAACTACGTTTTACATTTTCTTTATCCGAAACATCTGTTGCAATATGTTTAAATTTTTCTTGACCTTTAGCTGTTCTTGATAAACCATAAACTTGATGTCCTTTATCGTAAAAATAATTTGCCAAAGTCAATCCTACCCCCGAAGAAGAGCCTGTAATTACAATAACTTTTGATTGCATGATTCGATTAATTTATCCGCAAAACTACATAATATCAGGCAAATATTGGTAGATAAATAATTTTTTGAATGGTTATTAGAAGATTCTCTAAATTTGTGCGTTAATTATCAAAAGATTTCAATTGAATCCAAAAACTAAAAAATATATTATAACAGGAATTAAATTAACGATTAGTATTGCGTTAATCTATTATATCTTCTTTGTTAAACTACATATTTTTGATATTTTCAGTCATTACAAAAATGCAAATTGGGCGTATATTTTTATTGCTGTTATCCTTTATGTTCTTTCGCAAGCCTTGTCTGTTTTCCGATTAGATTATTATTTCAGAGATATTAACCTCGATTTATCATACAAATCAAATGCACGTTTGTATTTCTTAGGAATGTTTTACAACACCTTTGTTCCAGGCGGAATTGGCGGTGATGCATACAAAGTTTATGTGTTGAATAAAAACTATAAAATCAGTCTAAAAGAAATTTCGCAGGCGGTTTTTCTTGACAAAATTATCGGTCTTTGTGCAATGTTACTCATCATCATCTTCCTAATATTTTTATCAAATCTGACTGATTATCCTTGGGTACAATATGGTTCATTAATCCTTTCTTTGGTTGGTTTTATAGCTGTTCCATTTATTTTAGGAATGATTTTCCCTATTCATAGACGCACATTTTATAACTCGATGATTTATTCAATTGTATTGCAATTGATACAAGTCGGTATGTTGTATTTTGTTTTAGAAGGATTGAATATTCATCCAGATAATTTCAGTATATATTTATTGATCTTTTTAGTTTCAGGGATCTTATCGATTATCTCGTTTAGTGGATTTGGGATTAGAGAAGCTGTGTTTATGTACGCTGCACATCGATTCAATTTTGATGAAACTTTAGCCACAAGTGCGGCATTTATTTTCTCTATCATCACCATTTCTATCTCATTTATTGGGATTATTTACCTGTTTAAAGGGGTTAAAATTGAAGAGAAAAAGAAAAAGACGAATATTTCTTTTTAAAATCTGAAAAATTATTTCTTTGAAATGAAAAGAGTTAAGCCCTAACATTAAATTTTATTTAATTTTTTTCATTTTAACTATTTGGATTATTCAAAAACAGCCCTATATTTGCAATCCAATTACGAAGGTCTCTTAGCTCAGTTGGTTCAGAGCACCTGCCTTACAAGCAGGGGGTCACTGGTTCGAATCCAGTAGGGACCACATAAAGACATTAGAAAGTCTTTTAAATAAAATTCTAAATAGGTCTCTTAGCTCAGTTGGTTCAGAGCACCTGCCTTACAAGCAGGGGGTCACTGGTTCGAATCCAGTAGGGACCACATAAAGACAATGAAAGTCTTTCAAATAAAATTCTAAATAAGGTCTCTTAGCTCAGTTGGTTCAGAGCACCTGCCTTACAAGCAGGGGGTCACTGGTTCGAATCCAGTAGGGACCACATAAAGACAATAGAAAGTCTTTCAAATAAAATTCTAAAAGGTCTCTTAGCTCAGTTGGTTCAGAGCACCTGCCTTACAAGCAGGGGGTCACTGGTTCGAATCCAGTAGGGACCACAACAGAACTCCTTTCAAGAAATTGAAAGGAGTTTTTTTATTATAAATAGTTTTTTTGTAATTTCATATAAATCAACTCTTATGAAAACTACCAAATTATTATTTCTAATATTCATTGTTATTTCTAATATTTCCTTTGGGCAAAATAAAAAGAAAACAACTTTAGCACCTCCTAAAATAAAGAAAGTTCCATCTCTTCCAGAACCTCCGAAAGCTAAGTTATATCAACCAACTTTTAACAACGAATACTTTATTTGGAAACTAGAAAAAGACACATTATTACCAGCCGAATCTCCTTATGAAATAATTTTACAAGTCAATGATTATTCTGCTTTTATAAGAACAAATAGTTACCCTGAAGAAACAGAGTATAAATCGAAAATCGTACCTGATGAAAATGGAGATATTATCGCTAGATCTATATTAATGCAAGCTGATAATTATGATGTTAAAATAGTAAATAATATTCTTGAACTGAAAAATCGGAAAACGAATGAAGTTTCAAAATTAAAAATCATCAAGAAGAATGGAAAAATTACAGAATTACAAGATCTAAATTCGAAGTTGATTTACAAAAAAGATGATGATTATACGTATGCTCCGTCTCCTTCGATGTAAAATATTATAATCATCTAAAAAATATTTTGATGAAGGAAAGTTTAGTTTTTATTATTTAATAATATGTCCAGAACAAGTTATTAAAATTTTCGAAATTTAAAAATAAATTCTCCTTCATTTTTTATTAAAATAAGAGAATCTGAATATTCTTTTTTTATTATTACATCTCCTTCTTTTAATATATGATCAAAAGTAATCCCTTTGTTTGTATAAGGTTAAAAAATAAATCTTCTATTATCAACTAAAGTTATTCTCGTACCTCCTGTTCCTGCAGATATAGATTTTTGTTTTGAATTTATTGACGTTGAATAAAAAAATTCGAATTCTTTTTTTCCTACATGTCTATATCTAATTTGTATTAACGCTAATACAGCAATAATAAAAATCACAAATGGTAAATATTTTTTCAATTTCATAATCATTTGACTTTTTCTGAATTGATGATAAACTGATTCTTCAGTTCTTCATTAATATTAGAAATTACTTTATAAACGTAGGAATTCTCAAATAATTCGAAAGGATTATATGTTACGATTAAATCACTTATATCATCTTCCTTTATTACTACAAATATTTCCAAAATATCATATTGAATATTAATAGAATCTTTATTAATGATTGATATTATATTATCTAAAGAAATACTTTTACCTATAAAGCTCTTATCATAAGAACAACTTTTGATATGATAAATCGTGACATATTTAAACAAATCATTCTTGTCACAACTTTCATTTCAGTTAAAAGATTAAACCAACTATTCATAAAAATCAATTCTTGTTCAAATAAATATAATAAAAAATCCCTCAGTGTTTGAACTGAGGGATTATCTTTTTAAAATCTTAATCTTACACCATTTTCGGTTGTAAAGGCTTTTTTACGGAAAAGGAACAAAGTAAGTCCTCCAATAAAAATAGCCGAATCTGCGATATTAAATACAGGCTGAAAGAACTTATAATGTTGTCCACCTATAATTGGAATCCAAGAAGGCCAATCAAACTCCACAATTGGGAAATAAAGCATATCTACGACACAGCCCGTAAACCAACCAGAATAACCAGCAAAGTTTGCTTGTGCGACACCTTGATACCCTACCCAATCCTGAAACATTTCATTGTAAGTAGTTCCTTTATCGAAAATAACGCCATAAAAAATTCCATCAAGCACATTCCCTATAGCACCTGCCAAAACAAGCGCAATCGGAATGATAAAGAAATTATTATTTAGTTTTTTCGACCATGCATTAATATAGTAGATAATCATTCCGATTAGAGCAATTCGTAGAAGTGATAAAACGATTTTACCTGTTTCTCCTCCGAAATGCATTCCATATGCCATTCCAGGATTTTCTACAAATGCTATTTTAAACCAACCCAAAACATCTACGTCTTCACCTAAAAAAAAGTGTGTTTTCACGTAAAATTTTGAGATTTGGTCTATGATTAAAACCAAAATGGTAATGAGTACTACTTTTTTCAAAATACTTGATTAACGTTGCATATTTTTAGCTTCGATGCTTAATGTAGCATGCGGAACTAATTTCAAACGATCTTTGTTAATTAATTTTCCTGTTACACGGCAAATACCGTATGTTTTGTTCGAAATACGTAACAATGCATTTTTCAGGTCACGGATAAATTTATCTTGGCGTGCTGCTAATTGTGCATTTTGTTCTTTCGACATGGTTTCAGAACCTTCCTCAAACGCTTTGAACGTTGGAGACGTATCGTCAGTACCATTGTTACTATCGTTTGTGTAAGCTTCTTTCAATAATTCGTAATCTTTTATCGCTTGATCTAATTTCTCTTGAATTATTGCTCTAAACTCTTCCAACTCTGCATCAGAGTACCTTACTTTTTCATCTGTTGTTGCCATACGCTTACAATTTAGTAATCGCAATTTGCGTCATCAATCCATTAATTTCAACCTCTGACCCATTTGCAACTTGGTCTTGTAAAACAAGATCTTCTGCTAATGTCTCAGAACAAATGTAATCTTTGTTTTGCTCGACTGCATTTACGATTGATTCATCATTTTTTAAGTTAAGTATAATTTTGTCGGTTACTTCTAGTCCGGTTTCTTTACGTAGATTTTGAATTCTGTTTACCAATTCACGTGCAACACCTTCATTAATTAACTCTTCAGTTAATTGTAAATCAAGTGCTACTGTCAATGTAGAATTAGACGCTACAGTCCATCCTGGGATGTCTTTTGTAGCAATTTCAAAATCTTCTAAATCTAAAGTTAATGTTTTGTTGTCAATTAACAAATCTATTTTACCTGATTGCTCTAATTTAACAATTTCTTCATTCGTCAATTCTGCTGTAGCAGCCGAAATAGCCTTCATTTCTTTTCCATATTTCGGACCTAAAGTCTTGAAATTAGGTTTGATAGATTTCACTAAAAGATTTGATGCTTCTTCGTTTGTTAAAAGTTGAATTTCTTTAACGTTAACTTCTTGTTTCAATAATTCTGATACAGCTTCCAAATTAGCTTTCATCGTATCATTCAACACAGGAATCATTACTTTTTGTAATGGTTGACGTACTTTATTATCACTCAACTTACGTAGTGATAAAATCATACTTGTTGCCGTTTGTGCTAAATGTGTTTGCTCTTCTAATTCGGCTTTAATCAATGATTCGTCTGCAACTGGGAAATCTGCTAAATGCACAGATTCTGCTGCATTTTTACCTGTAGCTGCGTTCAAATCTTTGTATAAACGATCCATGAAGAATGGTGCGATTGGCGAACCTAAAATTGAAACAGTTTCTAAAACTTTGTACAATGTTTGGTAAGCTGCAATTTTATCTTTCGAATAATCACCTCTCCAGAAACGTCTTCTTGATAAACGAACGTGCCAGTTTGATAAATTATCAATCACAAATTCTTGAATTGCACGAGCTGCTTTTGTTGGTTCATAATCAGTTAAAAATGCATCAACTTTTTTCGTTAATGTATTCAATTCAGAAATAATCCATTGATCCAATTCAGCTCTTTCATTTACAGGAATTTCTTCTTCCTCAAATGTAAATCCGTCTACATTCGCATATAAAGCGAAGAATGAATAGGTATTGTATAATGTTCCGAAGAATTTACGACGAACTTCGTCAACTCCAGCAATATCAAATTTCAAGTTTTCCCAAGGTTGCGCATTCGCAATCATGTACCAACGCGTTGCATCAGGACCATAAGTTGCCAATGTATCAAATGGATCGACTGCGTTTCCTAGACGTTTAGACATTTTTTGTCCGTTTTTGTCTAAAACCAATCCGTTTGACATTACATTTTTGTACGCTTTCGAATCAAAAACTAATGTACCGATTGCATGTAATGTATAGAACCAACCACGTGTTTGATCGACACCTTCTGCAATAAAATCAGCTGGATACATTGTTCCGTTATCAATCAATTCTTTATTTTCGAATGGATAGTGAACTTGCGCATAAGGCATTGCTCCAGAATCAAACCAAACGTCAATCAAATCAGCTTCTCTTTTCATCGGTTTTCCAGATGCAGAAACTAATGTAATTTCATCTACTACATTTTTGTGTAAGTCGATCAAATCATAGTTTTCTTCTGTCATATTTCCAACTTCGAAATTTTGGAAAGGATTAGAAGTCATTACGCCTGCCGCAATTGATTTTTCAATTTCAGCAACTAATTCTTCTACAGAACCAATTACAGTTACTTCGTCCCCTTCTTCAGTTCTCCAAATTGGCAATGGAATTCCCCAATAACGAGAACGAGATAAGTTCCAATCGTTCGCATTTTCTAACCAGTTTCCGAAACGTCCTTCACCAGTTGCTTTAGGTTTCCAATTGATTTCTTTATTCAATTCAACCATACGGTCTTTTACATCCGTTACTTTGATGAACCAAGAATCTAATGGATAATATAAAATCGGTTTGTCGGTTCTCCAACAATGTGGATAACTGTGTTTATATTTCTCTACTTTGAACGCTTTATTCTCCTCTTTCAATAAAATCGCGATTTCTACATCAACCGATTTTTCAGGAGCAGTTCCATCATCGTAATATTCATTTTTCACATATTTACCTCCGTAACCTTCTGGTAAGTCAGCCACAAAACGACCTTGTAAATCTACTAAAGGAACAGGATTTCCATGCGTATCTAATACCAACATTGGAGGAACACCTGCATCTTTTGCAACACGCGCATCATCCGCACCAAAAGTAGGCGCAGTGTGTACGATACCTGTACCATCTTCTGTTGTTACGAAATCTCCAGGAATTACTTGGAAAGCATTCTCTACATTTTCGTAAGGCAACGCCCAAGGTAATAATTGCTCATAACGCGTTCCAACTAAATCAGCACCTTTGTATTCTCCAACAATTTTGTAAGGAATTGTCTTATTTCCTGCCGCATAAACTTTGAAATCTTCTTCTGTTTCTGCTAAGAAATATGGTTTACCGAATTGTTTAGCAACCAATGGTTTTCCTAAAATTACGCGAATTGGCTCGAATGTATATTGATTGAATGTTTCAACTACAACATAATCGATAGTTGGACCAACTGTTAACGCTGTATTTGATGGCAACGTCCAAGGTGTCGTTGTCCAAGCTAAGAAATACACATCTCCATCAAAATTATTGAATAGAGTCGTAGAATCTTTCTTTACTTTAAATTGAGCAACAATCGTTGTATCCGTAACATCTTGATAAGTTCCTGGTTGATTTAACTCGTGTGAAGATAAACCTGTACCAGCTTTCGGAGAATATGGTTGAATTGTATAACCTTTGTACAACAAATCTTTGTTATAGATTTGTTTCAACAACCACCAAACAGACTCCATATATTTTGGTTTATATGTGATATATGGATCTTCCATATCCACCCAATAACCCATTTTTTCAGTCAAATCATTCCACAAATCTGTGTAACGCATTACTGTACGTTTACACGCTTCGTTATATTCTTCAATTGAAATTTTAGTTCCAATATCTTCTTTAGTAATTCCTAATTCTTTCTCAGTTCCCAACTCTACTGGTAAACCGTGCGTATCCCAACCCGCTTTACGAAAAACTTGTTTTCCTTTCAAGGTTTGGTAACGACAAAATATATCTTTGATAGAACGTGCTAAAACGTGGTGAATCCCTGGCTTTCCGTTTGCAGAAGGAGGACCTTCATAGAACACAAAAGATGGATTTCCATCGCGCGTAGAAATACTTTTCTCGAAAACATTATTTTGTTTCCAATCTTCTAACGTTTCTTTTGAGACTTGTACCAAGTCTAAGTGCTTATATTCTCTAAACTTTTTTGCCATCGAATTCTTTCTTATTTCTTCTAAATCAAGGAGTGCGAATATAAGAAATTTTTACATATTTTTATTGTTATAGAAACGAAAATCATATTAATAATTGCTTAAATTTATCCCGATATTATAGATTTAACAATTCTTGAATAAAAATCAGATGTTTTCAGATTTAATTCAGCATTAACCAAATAATTAACAACAATTTTTAAAGATATTTTTTCGATGAAAAAAGGCTTCAAATATTACTCGATTCTATTCATTATTTTGCTTTTTGCAAGTTGTTCCAAAAACGAAGATTATACGGTTTTGATTCCAACAGATGCAGATTTTGTTGCGTTGATAAATCCAAAATCAATTGCAGAAAAAGGTAATTTTCAGAAATTAGAACAATACAAAATTTATCAATTAGCCGAAGGCGAACTTAAAAATCAAGATCCGACTTTTGATCAATTATTAAATGATATCAAAAACAATCCGACCTCAGCAGGCGTAGATATTATCAGTCCTATTTACCTTTTTGGGCAAAAAATTAATGGAAAAAATATGGTTGCGTTGATTACAAATATGCGCGACAAAGATCAGTTTGAAAAACATTTATCAACCATTTACAAAGGTTTATACAAAAAAAATATTTCGTTTGAAAAGAAAGATGGTTTTACGACGATTTCTGGATTCAATAAACCGTTTATGGCTTGGAATAAATCTCAATTTTTATTGATTGTTTCTGAATTTGGTGTTGGAGAAAAAGCAATTCAAGATTATTTTACGAAAATTATCAACGATAAACATTCACTTGCGAAGGAAAATAATAGTTTTGGAGATTTTGTTAAAAACTCGCAGGATATCAACATTTGGTACACTGGAAACTTTTTGAAAAACTTCTCAAAACACGAAAGTTCTGAAAAGAAAAATCTTGATTTTACAAAAAGTTCTTGGGTTAATTTTATTTCATTTACTTCGGACGGAATTAGTTTTACACAGAAATTTCATCCAGATGCGATTACAAAAGTTGAATTGCAAAAACATCCGATGTGGAAATCAAAAATCAATACTGATTTTTTTAAATATTTTCCTGCACAAAGTTACATGAATATTGGACTTGGTATTTATCCTGCCAACACGCGTTATGTGTTCGAAAATCAAAATTTCTTGACTACTTTTTTAGAACAATATGAAATTGATTTGAACAAATTAGAACAAAGTTTTGAAGGCGAAGCTTTGTTTAGTGTTTATGATTTTGAGATCGGAAAAGCATTCAATCCAAATGATTTTTTTGGTAAGAAAGAAGCTTTTATTAAGCAAGTTGTTTATCCGCAATTTGTTTTGGGTGGAAAAATGAAAAACGATCTTTTCTTCAACGAATTTATTAAAGCCCATCAAGAAAATATTCAGAAAATTGGATCTTATTACATGCTGCCACTTTCGACAAATATGAAGATTTATATGACGTACAAAAACAATTTGATGTACATCACAAATAATCAATCGATCATGAATCAATATTTAAACAACATGGTAAGTTCTTCAAATTTTGTCACAACAGGATACGCTACAAACGCTTCAAATCCAATGTTTGGTTACGTGAATCTAAATTTTGATCAATATCCAAAAGAAGTTCAAAAATATATTTATCAACAAATTCCGTTCGGAAACACGAAAGAAATGCAAACGGTTTTATCTTATTTTGATCACATCGATTACCGCGTTTCGAATGAATACACAAAAACAGGAAAAATACATATGAAAAAGACGGATAAAAATAGTTTGGAAGTGATTTTCTTACTTTTGGACCAAGCTTATTCACTATTTTTCAATCAAGCTGCACAACAAAATGGAAATTAAAATCAGTCAACTTGTTCCGCATCCTTTGAAAGAATTTGGGTTCGAACAATCTGAAATTTGGAAAAATACATACACTTTTTCAAGCGGAAATATTTATCAAATCGTTGCACATTCTGGTGTTGGAAAATCGACGTTGATTAATATTTTGTACGGTGATAGAAAAGATTATGACGGAGAAGTTTTGTTTGATGGACAAAATATTAAGAATTATTCTTTGAATGATTGGACAAAAATTAGACGCGAAAAAATTGCGTATGTTTTTCAAGGTTTGCATTTGTTTGAAGAATTAACTTTGATGGAAAATATCCAATTAAAAAATGTATTAACACAACATCAATCCGAAAATCAAATTATTGAATGGATTGAAAAAGTTGGTTTAAAAAGTCATTTACATCAAAAAGCGATTCATCTTTCTTATGGTCAACGTCAACGAATTGCTGTGATTCGCGCACTTTGTCAACCATTTGATTTTCTACTTTTGGACGAACCTTTTAGTCATTTAGATGAAATAAATCAACAACTTCTGATTGATTTAGTTACCAAAGAAGCTGCAAAAAATAACGCTGGAATCATCTTTACAAGCTTACACGAAATTCACGATAAACGCCTTGCAAATGTCATTCAACTCTAAAAATTTAATTGAAAAATTGGTTCGTAAAAACCTAAGTTTCTTGCGAATTACAACCTTTTGTTTTTTCTCTATTATCGGATTTTTCATCTTGATTTTGGCTGGAACAATTTATTTGGATTATGCCAAAAATTTTGGAGAAGATAGTTCAGTTTGGAAAGCAAATTATGTGGTCTTAAACAAAAAAATATCGTCTTTACAAACGTTGACTGGTGAAAAACCAAGTTTTAGTGAAGATGAAATTAATGATTTGAAATCACAGAATTTTGTTGCAAAAGTCGGAACATTCAAAAGCAGTCAATTTCCTGTAAAATTACAAGTTGGTGGAGTTGCTGGAATTCGTGGTTTTTCAACTGATTTATTTTTCGAATCTGTTCCAGAAGATTTCATTGATGTAAAAGAGTCAGATTGGAAATGGCAAGAAGGACAAGATTTTATTCCGATTATTATTCCGAAAAGTTATTTGAATTTGTACAATTTCGGTTTTGCAACAAGTCAAGGTTTACCACAAGTTTCGGAAGGATTATTTACTAAAATTCCTTTTCAATTGATTTTAGGAAAAGGAGAAAATCAGAAAGTATATCAAGCAAGAATTGTCGATTTTACAACAAAAATTAATACGATTTTAGTTCCTGAAAACTTTTTGGAATGGGCAAATCAAACTTATGCACCTCAAAAAAATACAGAACCTTCACGAATTGTTGTTGAAACGAAATCTCAAGGAGATGAAAATGCTTCGACTTATTTTGAGCAACAAAATTATGATATCAACAAAGATGAATTGAAAAATAATGAATTGACGTATTATCTGAAATTAGCTTTTTCGTTGGTTTTATTTATTGGTTTAATCATTGTTTTTGCAGCGATTTGGTTGATGATTATCAATTTTCAATTGATGATTGAAAAGAACAAGCATAAAACGAAAGATTTATTTTTGATTGGTTACAACATCAACCAACTGACTCGTCCGTATCTTAAATTTTCGATTATATTTATGTTAATCAGTTATCTCATTTCGATTCCATTGGTTTATTTTGTTTTGGATATTATCAAAGAAAAAGTCGGAAAATTTATGGCAACAGAAACTTCTCACGTTTGGGAAGTGATCGGTTTTGGATTAATCATCGTGATTATTTTATTCATTATTAATAAAATAATTTTGACACAATCGATCAAAAAAATTGCATTGAAAGATTAATGCTAAATATTATAAAAACATAAAAAAGGATTCTGAAAAACTCAGAATCCTTTTTATTTATACTTAAATATTCTCGATTAGAACGAATATCCAACTCCTACAGAAAACGAATGATTTTTTACATCACCAACTTCTACATTGTTGTTGTTATTATCTCCTATTTTAGTTAATCCCATATAGTATCTCGCTCCAACATTGATATTATCTGTTACATTATATCCCAAACCAAAGTTAACACCGAAATCAAAATCTTTTACATTATCTTTAATGTCAGTTTTTTCTTCCGTATTGTACACCGTGTTGTTTACATAAGTACTAACTTGCGTTTTATTACTCGCATATACATTGTATCCAAATTGAGGTCCAGCCTCTATATTAAAGCGACTTCCAGCAGGATAAAATTGAAGCATTACTGGAACTTGAATATAATCTAAAGTCGTTTTATTGTAATTTTTGACCGTCGTGTTTCCAACTTCTGTTACGTCAGTTTTTTCTCGTCCCCCCATTCGTGTAAAATTAACCTCTGGCTGAACTGCAAACTGTTCTGTAATTGGAAAATGTCCATACAAACCAGCTCCAAAACCAACCTTATAATCATTATTGTTCACGTCTTTCCCGTTAAATGAAGACATATTTACACTTGATTTTATACCAAATTGTGACGATGTTGTTTTTTCTTGTGCGCTCAAACTTACAACTCCTAACATTGCAGCAGCAATAAAAAATATTTTTTTCATCTTTTAAATTTTATAGTTCTAATTATGATGTATGCATAATTTCAAGTCTTGTGCCAAATAATGTTAAAAAAGAGTACTACAAATATTAATTAACTCATATTAAATATATTAATCATTTAATTTTAACATTCATAAAAGCATATTAATAAAAAAAAGCTACATCTTTCGATGTAGCTTGTATCAAGTATAAGTTGTTCTTGTTATTAGAATTTATAAGCAAATCCTAAAGAAACTGCATCTGCATTAAACTTTTTATCAAATCCATAGTTATTACTTGTAGCAATTCCTTTATATCCAGCATATACATCAAAGTTAGCTCCTGAATAACCAAATTTTGGTTGCCAGAATAAACCTCCGTCCATATCACTTTTCGTAGCAATTGCATAACCTAAATCTCCACCAATAAATAAATTGTTACTGAATTCGTATTTTGCAGTTGCTGCTAATGGAATAAACCCAAAATCTTCTCCTCCTAAATCTTTAAAATCACTTTTAGCAATAAAATGGTCATACCCGACTTTCGCTCCTAATTTGAAATTATTTGCAATAGGATGTAAGTAAGCTAAGTCTACTCCAAGGTTAAAAGAAGAAACATCTGATGCATTACCTACTGGAATACCCACGTGTACTGTACCTTCTACTCCTGACGTTTGTGCTGAAACTCCTACCATACCTGCTACTGCTAAAGCAGCTGTTAATAATACTTTTTTCATTTTTATAATGTTTTAAAATATTTACAATTTTGTTAAACTTATTTGTATAATTTCAATTTTTGTGCCAAACTCTAAAAATCAATAATGATAAAACATATTAAAATTAACAATTACTTAATATTCAAAACTTTATTATACAAAAAAAGCTCCAAAATAATTTTTGGAGCTTTTCTGTTTTTATTGATTTGACTTATTGTCCGACCATTTTGTATAAAATATTCTGTTGTTGTTTCGCATAATTGGTATCAATTTCTGCTGCTACACCAATCATTTCGTCTAAATAATTAAACTGATTCATGATTTTTGCTTGATCAGCTGCATCAACTTTTCCGTCTGCAACAACTTCTTTATATAAGGTTTCGAATTTCTTCAAAACAGGATTATAAGCAGATTCAAAAACTTTCAATGCTTTTTCTTTGTCACCTCTTTCACCTAAAGCGGAAGCTTCATTGTAGATTGACATCATCAAATCATTTTTAGCCGCGGCTAAATCTGAACCAATTGAATATCCTTTTCCTGAAGGTAACGACTCGAAGAAAGCAATTTTTGCATTCGCTTCTTTACGAACATGTGCAAACAATTCTTGTGCTTTTTTATCCTCACCAGCTTTCAAATAAATTCCGGCAATTCTACTCACTCCATAACCAATATCGTATTTCGCTAAAGCAGGAATTTCTAACATCACTTTGTCTAAAACTGCAATCGCTTCTTTTTTGCGTCCAGCATTCAATAAATCATCTGCCAAACGAACAGCAGTATTTCTATAAGAAGATGTATAATTACGCTCTGTCAAACTAAATGAAGCATCAGGGTTATTATATCCAGACCATTTATACGAATTGAATGTTCTTAATAACATGTCATTATCAGAAGCACCAATAATTCCTCCTTTACCAAAAGGCGTATAAATAGGAACTAATTTATAACTCATTCCAGCATTCAATAAATAATCATTCATGTAGAATGTATTTTCTGGATCAGAAATTCCTCCTCCACTAAAGTAAATAGGACGATCCCAATTGTATTTCGCCATCATTGACAACAACAATAAATTGTTTTTGAACAAACTTGACGCTTTTATATTAATTGTGATTGAATCAACCATTTTATCGGCATCTTTTGCACTTACAATTCCGTATTTTAGAGCGTTTGCTTTATTTACTGGAACTACAATTTTAGAAACAGGTAAATAATTTGCTTGTCCAATTGAATAACCAAAATAATCTGCTAAAGCTTGTTTTTCTGGAGATTTATTATTTAAAATAAAATCCATCGCTTCTTTAGCGGTCATACTGTCTGTCGTTAAATATTTTTGTAAAGGTTTTAAACTTTTATAAACTGACATCACTTGATTTGGATCAATTTCAGGATCAGATAAATATTGAGCAACTTGTTCAATTGGCATTTGACTTAACGTTTCTAATGTTTGATTAGATCCTGGTTTGATGAAACTATTCAATTGATCAAAAATATTTTTAATAGAACCTCCAACAACAAAAATTTGATCGTTAGTTCCAGATTGATAATCTTTCGGTTTCAAATCACTTGGAAGAGGCGCTGCATTGTACGTTCTACGTAACAATTGTTCTAAATTCCATGGAGAAGCAGCCAACGTTAAATTCGCAATTTTTACATCATCACGGAAATTTTCGGTTTCTTGTAATCCCCAAAGTGGATAAGTATCATTGTCTCCATAGACAAAAAGAATAGCGTTTTTATCGAGCGGATTCAGATAATTGTAAGCTAAAGAATAAGCTACAGAACGCTCTGAACGATCGTGATCATCCCAGTTTTGAGCTCCCATTAAAATTGGAATACCAGCTAAAATAACTGTCGTTCCAATTGCTAAAGATGGTTTCAATTCTTGCTTCATCAATTTCTGAAGTAATAAATAAACTCCTTGTACACCCAATCCTGCCCAAATCGCAAATGCATAGAAACAACTTACCAATGCATAATCACGTTCACGAGGCTCGAAAGGTTTTACAGATGTGTAAAAGATGATTCCGACACTTGTTAAAATAAACAATGACAACAATGACCACCAGTTAACAAAATTTCTGTTTAATTGTGTAAATAACCCGATTAAACCTAAGAATAATGGTAACATGAAATATACATTTGTTCCATCATTTCTATATTCATCTGGTAATTTTGATTGATCTCCTAAACGTGGATTATCAATAAATGGAATTCCTGAAATCCAATTACCTTTTGTAATCTCAAAATTACCTTCTAAATCATTTTGACGACCAGAGAAATTCCACATAAAGTAACGAATAAACATATAGTTGATTTGGTAATCAATAAAGTAATTAAATTGTTCACCAAATGTAGGTGGTTCGATATCTAAAATCTCACCATATTTCTTAAGTTCTGCAACTTTTAATTGTCTATTTTGACGCTTTTCTACCAATTGAGCGTACATTTGTTGCGCTTCTTTATCACCAGCATATTGTGCATTCAAAGAGAATTTTGGAAAAGCATAAACTGCCGCATAATTCTCCATTACACCTGGATCTGGACTAAACATTTTAGGGAAAAACTTTACATATTTATCTTCGTATGTATAATCTAAACGATCCGAAACTTTCAAATATTTTCCTGTACGTTGATCCTTGATATATTCAGAACTACGAACTGTACTTTCTGGCGCTCCGTTAGTATCACGTTTGATTCCATCACTTGCAATATGAGCCGTAAAAACTGGTCCGTACATCACAGGCCAAGAACCATATTGTTCGCGATTAAAATAATCTAAAACACCCAAAGCTGTATCAGGATCATTCAAATTCATATGAGGATTTGCGTTTGCACGAATCGGAATAACTAACCAACATGAGAAACCAATCAACATAAAAATCACACACCACGAAATTGTATTCAATAATGCTGAACCATATTTCTGAGTTAATTTAATCGCAAAATAGAAAACTGCAATTAAAATGATAGCGGCGATAATTGTTCCTGAATTAAAAGGCATTCCCAAATTATTTACTACATAAATCTCTGTTCTTCCAAAGAATGTCATCACAACTGGGAAAATTATTTTGAATACAAAAGCTAAAATAATCAACGTAATTACATTTGCGATTAAGAAACTTTTGATTGTAAATCTATATTTTCGAGCATAATATACAAAACAAACTGCTGGAATTGCTAGCATTGCCATTAAGTGAACACCAATCGATAAACCAATCACCAACGAAATAATTACTAACCATTTGTTTCCTCTAGGTGTATCTGCTACTTGATCCCATCTTGTAATCAGCCAAAATAATAGCGCAGTAAAGAAAGATGCCATTGCGTAAACTTCTCCTTCTACCGCAGAAAACCAGAATGTGTCGCTAAACATAAAAATTGCAGCTCCAACTAATCCACTTCCTAATGTTATAATTTTTTGAGAAGCATTTAGTTCAATCGCATCAACATTCATTGGATCTTGCGTTTTTGCAAACATTTTTCGAGCAAAATATGTAATTGTCCAAAACAAAAACATAATTGTTCCTGCACTATACAAGGCAGATGTACTGTTGATTAATATGGCGTATTTGCTTCCGTCACCAAAAGCTAAACCAGACCAAACTGCTCCCATTATTTGGAACAAAGCTGCCCCTGGTGCATGCGTAATTCCCAATTTTGCTGATGATACAATGTACTCACCACAATCCCACAAACTCAGGTAACGCTCCATCGACGCCAAATACAATATTGTCGCTATCAAGAACATCGCAACACCCAAGATGTTGTTCCACTTTTTGAAATTTATATCCATTTTGTTTTAATAAACTATCTTGCGAAAATAAGATAAAAAATTGATATAGCTTAGGATTGAAATGATTAAATTCTGATTAGAATCTCATCTAAACAATATAGATTTATCGAATATTTTAAAATTAATTTTAAATTTTCTAATCGATTCATTTACATATTAACAAAACATCAAATCCTTCAAAATTAAGATACATTTTCTCAAATAGTTTTGATTCTAAACTTTTTTCATCTAAATTTGCAATGCAAAAAGCAATGCCTTTAACAGACAAAATTCTACAAACGGGCTTCACTTTTGACGATGTGTTATTAGTGCCTGCCTACTCAGAGATATTACCGAACCAAGTATCTCTACAAACAAGATTCACAGACAATATCACCCTTAACATTCCGATAGTTTCTGCAGCAATGGATACTGTATCCGAAGCAAGATTAGCTATTGCATTAGCGCGTGAAGGAGGTTTATCTTTCGTTCACAAAAATATGTCGATCGAAGAACAAGCGAATGAAATTGATATGGTAAAACGTTCGGAAAACGGAATGATTTCTGATCCAATTACTTTATCTCGTCATCACAAGTTACAAGACGCAGTAAACTTAATGGAGAAATATAAAATCTCTGGTTTACCTGTTGTTGAAGAGGATAGAACATTGGTTGGAATTATTACAAATCGTGATATTCGTTACCAAGAAAACTTCGATCAATTGGTAGAAGATGTGATGACAAAAGAAAATATCATCACTTCTGATATTGATACTGACCTTAAGAAAGCAAAAGAAATTCTTTCTCGTTACCGTATCGAAAAATTACCAATCGTTGACGAAAACAATAAATTAATTGGATTAATCACGATTAAAGATATTGACAACTTAACAGAATTCCCTAACGCATGTAAAGACACAAAAGGTCGCTTACGTGTTGGAGCAGGTGTAGGAGTTGGTGCTGATACATTAGAACGTGTTCAAGCTTTAGTAAACAAAGGTGTTGATATCGTAGCGTTAGATTCTGCTCACGGACATTCAGCTGGAGTTATTAGTAAAGTTGCTGAAGTTAGAAATGCTTTCCCAGAATTAGATATTGTTGGAGGAAATATTGTAACTGCAGAAGCTGCAAAAGCTTTGATTGATGCTGGAGCAAATGCTTTAAAAGTTGGTGTTGGACCAGGGTCTATCTGTACAACTCGTGTTGTAGCTGGTGTTGGTGTACCTCAGCTTTCTGCTATTCATGATGTACATTCTTATGCTAAAACAAGAAACGTTTCGATTATTGGAGATGGTGGAATCAAATTATCAGGTGATATTGTAAAAGCAGTTGCTGCTGGTGCAAACTTGGTGATGTTAGGAAGTTTATTTGCTGGAACAGATGAAGCGCCAGGAGAAGAAATTATTTTCCAAGGTCGTAAATTCAAAGCATATCAAGGAATGGGTTCTTTAGCTGCAATGAAACGCGGTTCTAAAGATCGTTATTTCCAAGCTGATGCGAAAAAATTAGTTCCAGAAGGAATCGAAGGTCGTGTTCCTCACAAAGGTTCTATTGCAGAAGTTGTTTACCAATTATGTGGTGGATTACGTGCTGGAATGGGATATTGCGGAACTCCAACAATTCAAGATTTAATTGAAAACGGAAAATTTGTACGTATCACAGGTGCTGGTTTACACGAATCTCACCCACATGATGTTGTCATTACAAAAGAGGCTCCTAATTATTCGAATTAAGAATTATCAATATATTAAACAAAATAGCAAGCCAATTGGCTTGCTATTTTGTTTTTGATATAAATCTTAAAGCTTGTTCAAGTAATCTACAAGTTTTATCTTATCTTTTTCAAAACTTAAATTTAAATTATTTTTAATTACAAATTCTACTAAATTTGGATTATTAAAAATCTTATTTAGTTGTTTTTCATTTGTAGGAAAAACATAAAACTTATCTTCTTTATGTCTAATTAAATATAAGTCACTGTCATTCACCAATGAGAATTTTGTATTTGCTTTATTTGCATTATTTTTAAATTCTCCGTGAGTAATAATCTTTTTATTCCTTTTATATAAAGAATATTTTTCTTTATCATAAACTAAAACTTCTAAATACCCTTCAATTTTTCCATTTTTAGTTGGATATTTAAGAAATTGATATTGAGTTAAAGGAAAATAAATCATCAATTCAGGAACTTTTGTTAAATTAAAAATCTGTCCATCTTTTTCAAATTCCATTTCATCTGAATAAGCATTGTATCTAAGTTTAGAAAAGTCTAAATTAAAACCTTTTATTTCTATATCCTCAAAATTTGGATTATAATACTGGCTACCTTCATATTGAGTTATCACTTCACCTTTATTTCTTAAAGCAATTTCATTTTGAATATTACTTATTTGATGGGATATTCTTTCATTTAAAGCTCTATCAACTCCATCTGTTAATAAATTTTGTTGTGCATTGACACCTAAACAAAAAGAAGCAAAAAAACAAAATATTTTAATTTTTAACATACTCATAATATTTACTATCCAATATACAATTTATTTCATTAAAAATCAATAAAATAAAAAAAGCAGCAAAAATAATTTTGCTGCTTTTATAAAGAAAATGGATATTATATTATTTAGTCATCCACCATAATTTTCCATTAATTGGATCCTTTCCACCATAAGCTGAAACTGCTTCATTCCAATTTGTAGTATTAAGAGTTTGTTCACCTAATGGATATGAAATTCTATACGGAATATCAGTCATACCTGCTACTAATGGAGTGAATACGTATGGAGTACCATCTATTTCATATCCAGTTTGACCAGGTAATAATAAAATATTACCATTAGGATATCCTGTACGTCTATATTCTACCCAAGCAGTTTGAGGCTGCATATACAAAGCAATATACTTTTGAGTAATTACATTTTCTTTATTTGCAGCTGGTAATGCAGCTACATAAGCATCAATTTTAGCTTGATCTACTCCCCATTTTTGCATAGATGCTATCACACCATTCACATAATTAGTTTGGTTCCAACCATTAGCTTCTGATAACAAGAATTCTACTTCTGAGTATTCCATTAAAACCTCAGCATAATCTGCAGAGAAAATAGTTTTTGAAAATGGAGATACTTTAGATACCTGATTATTTGATGATAAACGATCAGAAGGTAATCCATAAGGAATTCCTTGATATTTTGTAATATCATCCGTTTCTACATAGTTACCTGAACCAGCGTTAGCTTTTGATGTTCCTAAAGGTGCAGCATATTTTTGTAAACGTGGATCAACTCCATAATTACCAGATTGTCCTTTTAATAATCTAATTAACTGATTATTCACATAGAAGTCATTTCTATTTCCTACAAAAAATTCGCTCCAAAATGGAGAACCTTCTACAGCAGATGTTCCATAATGTTGCAAAGCATTGTCTTCATTTGAGGTAAAAACACCTTTTGCAATAGCATCTTGCATTTCAGCTTTCGCTTCAGGATATACATCTTTAATTTGGTTAGCAATTCTTAAACGTAAAGAGTTGGCAAATTTTTTCCATTTAGATGCTTCTCCAAAGTAAATTTGGTCACCAATTTTATTTTCAGGACTTGTAAATACATTCTTTTCAGTAATATCCAATTGCGCTTCAGCTTCTTTTAGCTCTTGTAACAAATTTTTAAAGATAACTTCTTGCTTAACATATTTAGGTTGAGCATATGTATCAATTTGTAAAGCTTGAAAATCTGGATTCTTTGCACCACTTAATGACCAATATGGAACATCACCGAAATAATTTGTCAAATCCAAGAATTCGTAAGCCATCATAATTCTCGCTACAGCAATTTGAGTATCTACATCTCCGTAAGCAGCTTGTTGTGGTCCTAAAACAGGGTCTGTACAAATACTTATTACCTTTTTTAAGTTAGATAAAGATCGATAACTTGCGTTCCATGCTTGATCTCCTGTTGTCGTACGATAAGCGTATTTATCCTCTTCTGTATAGTTTCTCTGTGCTGAATATTGTACCCAAGGCAATAACATACGTCCAGACACCCATCCATCTCTCATTTCATCAACAAATATTTTAGTTGCAATTGGAAAGATTGTATATGTAGGCGCATTTTCGGGTGCATTAGGACTAATATTCATTTCTTCAAATCCATTATCGCAAGAAGATAATAAAGCACTTCCTAGTAATGCTGATAATATAATTGTTTTATTGATTTTCATAATAATTTAATTTTTAGAATTGTAACTTAAGATTCATACCATAAGTTCTTGTAGATGGTAAAGACCCTCCTTCAATTCCTTGTATATTTCCAGAACCATAAGAAGCCATTTCAGGATCAAATCCTTTTTTATCTAATCCCCATGTAGCTAAGTTTCTACCAAATGCAGATACAGTAACGTTAGCAAAAGGCCCTGCCCATTTTTTAGGGAAAGTATACGATAAAGTTACTTCACGTAATTTGATGTAGTCTGCATCAAAAACATTTCGGCTATCTACACCATTATAATATGCTTTATAATAATCGTAAGCAGAAACTTCAGTTGTGTTTTTAACATATGATTTTGTTCCTTCATCCCACATTACACCATCTGCAACAACTCCATTCTCACGAACTCCATTAGCTGCTGTTTCTTCTAACATTCCAGAGTACATTCCCCACATATGTGAAGTAGAGAAGAATTTACCTCCTTTTTGAATATCAATTAATGCAGATAAAGAAACCCCTTTGTATGTAAATGTATTTCGGATACCCATGTTATAATCTGGAATAATTGATCCTAAGTTTGTTACTGCTGATTTTTCATAAAATCCATTTGCATCAACAACTTTATTTCCATTATCATCATAAACAAAATCTCTACCCATAAGCTGTCCATATTTCTGACCTGATATAGCCCATAATTGAACACTAAATGGTGCAGTTGATAAATTGTATGAATCCATTTCATCAGAAACTTTACCTACTTTATTGTTGTTTTTAGCAAAATTCCACGTTACTTTCCATTCAAAATCTTGATTTCTTAATGGAACAATATTTACTAATGCTTCAACACCTTCGTTACTCATCTCTCCTGCATTCAACCACTTATATCCATTTCCTGTAGACCAAGAGTGCTGAACTGGCACTAATAAATCTGTACGTTTCTCATTATAATAAGTCACATCAAAACCGAAACGATTATTAAACATAGATGCTTCTAAACCAACTTCCCATGTATCTTTAATCTCAGGTTTTAATAACGGATTCATCTTAGTATTTGACTGAATAAATGTAGGCGTTCCATTAAAGTTTATACTTGAACCTAATACATCCCCTGTTTGATATGGAGTTAAATCAGATGAAACTTGCGAAACACCTGCTCTTAATTTACCAAAATTTAACCAACTTGGTTTAAATACTTCAGAGAATACAAAACTCCCTGTGACAGATGGATAAAAATAACTATTATTTATTATAGGTAATGAAGAAAACCAGTCATTACGGCCCGTTGCCTCTAAGAATAACATATTCTTATATCCCAAAGAGATCATACCATATATAGAGTTCACTTCTGAAGTTTCTCTAAAACTCGATGTTGTTGGATTATCTAAACTATTTCCAATAAAATAATAATTAGGAACAACTAATCCACCATTTGTAGAAGATGATAATCTACTTTGTGTTTTGTGTCTTCTGTTCACCCCTGCAAAAGCATTTAAGGAGAAGTCTCCCCATTTTTTATCAAAATGTATACGTCCTTCATAGTTCATCTCAGTAAACTTATAGTACGCTTCAGAATACTTTGACATTGCTTGAGATCCTACAGCAACACGTTCAGACACTTGCATATCATAAGTATCTCCCATTACATTTGCAACAGCATAAAGTCCTGGTGCGATGTCATATTTAAACTCTACATTTCCATAAAAACGATCTCTTTTATCTTTTGATGTATTTTCATACACTACCCAATATGGATTATCAGAATATGCAGGAGTTCCTTCATCCCAAGATGTTCTATTCCAAGAACGCTGATTCCCATTAGCTAATTTATAATCTCTTAACTTGTTATAATCTAACTGTCTTTGTCCCCATTGGAACATTTTTTGAGCAACTGAGTTATCCCCGTATCCTACTTCTGGTCTATTAAAACCATCCGTTCTTGTATAAGTTAAATTAGTCGTTACAGTAAATACATCACTAAATTTATTAGATAAGTTAATACCTGCTGTTGTTTTCTTTAATGTAGAATTAGGTACAATACCTGTTTGATTGACATTAGATAATGAAACTCTAAAATTAGTTGATTCATATGATTTTGCAAAGGATACACTATTAGTATAAGCAACACCTGTATTAAAGAATGATTTAGCGTCATTTTTTGAAGCTCTCCAAGGCGTTGTTTTCATGTAATCGCTAGCAAACTCAGGATCAAAAGCATACCATTGTAAAACTTCTTGATTGTTAAATCTTGGTCCCCAAGATTCATCTGTAGCATAATCTACAATTTGATAATCTTTACCTCCAATATTTACAGTTTCAAAGGTATCAGAAGCTCCACCCCCATATAAATTTTGAAGACTTGGAATTTGATTAATTGATTCAAAAGCAACACCAGTATTAACAACGATATCTTCTCTACCTTTTTTTCCAGTTTTTGTCTTGATCATGATTACTCCATTCACAGCACGAGAACCGTATAAAGCAGATGCAGGTCCTCCTTTTAAAACGTTGATAGACTCTACATCATCTGGATTAATATCAAAAGCTCCATCACCATAATCACGACCTCCGCCACCACGCTGAGTATTTGTATCATTAACATTATTATTAGCTAATGGAATACCATCAATAACTATTAATGGCCTGTTTTCTCCTGTAATAGATCCAATACCTCTTAAAGTAATACGAGTAGATCCTCCTAAAGAAGAAGGTGCTGTAATCTGAGCTCCAGCTACGTTCCCTGATAAAGATTGTAATGCATTACTTCCTCTACCTGCTTGAATAACATCTCCTTTTACCTCTTGAGATGCATATCCTAATGATCTTTTATCACGAGTAATTCCTAATGCTGTTACTACAGCCCCTTCTAACTCTACCGTTTCAGAAGGCTTAAGAGTTACTTTATATTCTGAACCTGCACCAACTGAAAAAGTTTGAGTTGGTAATCCCATTGCTTCTACTGTTACTAAATCTCCTTGTTTAGCTTCAATACTAAACACCCCATTTTCGTCAGTGTAAGCTTCTTTTCCTGATGTTGTTTTTACAACAGCATCAGCTACTGGAAGTCCATCAGAGTCTGTTACAGTTCCTGTAACTGTCTTTTCTTGCGCATATAAAGAAGCTCCTAAAAGAAGTCCTCCTAATACAAACAAGTTTTTTAAATTTCTCCTCATCTGTTAAAACATTTTTAAAACTTTCATAAACTTAAGATTTCTCTAACATTTACAAAACTTTTTTATGCTAAATTTTGATAACTTTGTTAAAAAAATAAAAAATTGTATAAAGTTTTATCAAATCACGAATATGAAATAGGTTGTGATGAAGCAGGAAGGGGTTGTTTGAGCGGTCCTGTTGTAGCAGCAGCAGTTATTTTAGGAAGAGATTTTGAAAATGATATTATTAATGATTCAAAACAATTATCTGAAAAGAAAAGAAATTCGTTGAGAACATTTATAGAAGAAAATGCTAAATATTGGGCAATTGGAATTGTTTGGCCAAATGAAATTGACGAAATAAATATCTTAAACGCTAGTTTTTTGGCTATGCATCGAGCTATTGATCAATTAGATTGTCCGAAAGATTTGATTGTTGTTGATGGAAATCGTTTTAATAAATACCATGATGTCCCACACGAATGTATTATAAAAGGTGATTCAAAATATATGAATATTGCGGCAGCATCTATTTTAGCAAAAACGTATCGTGATGAATATATGGAAAGAATACACGAAGAATTCCCCATGTACGATTGGAAAAAAAACAAAGGTTATCCAACAAAAGCTCATCGTTTAGCAATAAAAGAATTTGGAGCTACTCCTTATCACAGAATGACATTTAAATTATTACCAGATCAATTAAGTCTAGATTTATAAAAAGAGGTTGTTAATAAATTAACAACCTCTTAAAACTTAAAAAAATTAGTACAGCTTATTTCTTAGTCACTTTTTGCGAATAAGATTTTTTATCTGTTTTTATATTTAATAAATATACTCCTTTTGGATATTTAGATAAATCTATTTTTGATTCTTTTTTATCTATCTTATTTGTTTCTACTAACAATCTACCTGACATATCAAAAACTTGATAGCTAACAATTTTTTCTTTGCTTGACAGTGTAACAAAATCAGCAGTAGGATTAGGGTAAATATTAAACTCAACTTTATTTAAATCTTCTAATCCTAAAGAATTACAATTAATTTGTGCTGCCCATCCTTTTAACTCTAATCCACCATCTGATCTAAAACGAATAGTAATTGCTCCAGAGTCATCTGTAGAAACGAATGGTCCAGGAATTTTATTTCCGTTTAATTCTTTTCCATTTTCAAATAATTTTGAAGCATTACTAGATGTTCCATTATATACATTCATATAATCATAAACTCCATTTTCATCAGCAGGTTCTACATCAAACTCTGTAAAAGTGATTGACACTTTTTCGCCCGCAACAAGAGGTTTAAATACTTTTATAAAATTCTCATTAGGCGAGTAGTTTCCATTTGCTCCACCAGAATCATAATAAATATCTCCATTACAATAATCTCCAGGAATTTCAATAATTGATGTTACAGAAGAAGAATTAGATGTTGCTGTACATTTATTTGCTACTTCAATTCTGTAGTATGCATTTCGATCTAAATTTTCAAACTTTAATATTTTTGATGTCGTTTCTTTCCATTGAGCTTCTGTATCACCAATTTTCTGAAACTTATAAATCCAAACAGTTCCTACATCATCATTTAACGTATATGTAATATTTTGTCCTTCAAGAGAACCTGTTACAGATTTTATCGTTTGTGGACAAGTCATACTACAATCTGTACTTAAACAAATTTTACCATCAACAGTAGCACGAATTAAATTCCCTGGTTGTTCTCCGAAACCATTAGAAAAGTTAATACCTACTCCACCTACTAAATGACAATAACTCATAATTGTACCTTTATCAGCGTAAGGTATTGGTCCTGTAGGACAAGTTCCTTCTGCTAAACTAGGATCATAAGTTGGAGCACAACCATCTATTGCAGTATTATCTCCATTCCATGAACATGCATGTGTATGAGGTGAACCTAATGCGTGCCCCATTTCATGTGTCATCGCCATAATTGTCCAAGAATAAACAGGCACATTATTATAAGTCATGTTAATTCCTGAATAAGCAAAATGATATTCATTATTACACATTGAATTTAGATAAGCAACAGAAGTTGTAGATGGATAATTAACCAAATGCGCTAAATCTCCATCAAATTCTGTTCTCGTTGTTCTAAATTTGTTTAACTGAGCACTATAATTACCCGTATATGGATCTTGCTCTTTCCAAATCATCACTTTAGATAAAGAAGTTCTGATGTAATCATTTGTATAAAGTGTCGCAATATTATTATGAATAGCTGTTAACCAATTCAGTGTTTTTGTTTCATCTAAACCATTTTGCTTATATGGAGCATATGCAATCTCATAATAAACACGAACACATTTTTCAGTCATTTCATTCGTTGTCTTTTTTAAGATTTTTGGATCATAATTAGGTTTATAATTTTTATTTTCTTCTAATTGATCTACAGCACACTTTACGTTACTTTTTGCTTCTACATTATATGAAGAATACGTTACATATTCTTCAGAATTTTGTAATTTACCAATAACCACATCTCCTAGAGCAGTAGATGAAGCAACACCAATCACTTGATCTTCAAAAATAGAAATTGCAACAACAGACGTTTTATCTCCTTGGATAATTCCTTGATAATACAATCCTGGTTTGTAATTAATTAATTTATTATTTTGATCGACTGCTTTAAAATTATCCGTAAACAATGCATCATTCTTTACTAATTCTAAACTAATTTGACGCCCTTCAAACGGAACATCTAATGTTAAAGAAGTTGGTTTTGATTGATATAATTTAGTTAATTCTGCTTTTTCTAAATTAAAAACAGAAACTCCTTTTGCAAAGTCTGCAAATTGATTCCCTTTTTGTTGAATTACATCGCTGAATACATCATACGATTTGAAACTACGACTCGTTAATTTAGCTTGCTCTACTTTTTTAGCAATCGGCCTTTCTTGACCAAAAGTAAGCGTACTAAATACGAACGCAATTAATAGTAAAATTAATTTCTTCATATTTATTTTGTGTTAATTGTTGTAAATATATTGCTTTTCAAATTTTATAGCACAAAAAAAGAGTAGATAAATTATCTACTCTCTCAATATTTAATAGAAAAAATCTTCTTAAATCCTCACAACATCTGGAACTAATATCTCATATTTTCCCCCGTTTCGCATGACATCACGAACAATACTTGAACTGATGTAAGCTTTCCCAGAAGATGTCAATAAAAAGATTGTTTCGATATTATGATTTGTAATTGCTCGGTTTGTGTGCGCAATCGCTTTCTCAAATTCGAAATCGGCTGGATTACGAAGTCCACGTAAAATAAATTGTGCATTTACCTCATCACAAAAATCGACAGTCAGACCTTTGTAAGCCATTACTTCTACATTTTCGAATTTCGCAACAGAATCTTCAATAAACTTAATTCGTTGCTCCAAAGAAAACATATAATTCTTCGATGAATTTGTTCCAATGGCAACAATAATCTTGTCAAATAAAGGAACTGCACGCTCTATAATATCTAAATGTCCTAAAGTAATTGGATCAAAAGACCCAGGAAATACGGCTACTCTATCCATGCTGAAGGTCTATTTAAAGCAAATTCTATTTCACTATCCATCAAATCCTCTAATGCAATTCCTGCATGAGCAGCTTGCTGAGGAAAAATACTTGCAGGAGAAAAACCTGGTAACGTATTCATTTCAATAAAATGCGGTTCTCCATTTACAATAATATATTCTGAACGAGAAAATCCAGACATATTAATACATTTATATGCTTTAGCTGCAATTTCTCTTACTCTTGCTTCAACTTCTGGCGTTAAACGAGCTGGCGTAATTTCGTCAGACAAACCGTTATATTTTGCATCATAATCAAAGAATTCTGTGTGCGAAACAATTTCCGTAATTCCCAACACCATTGTTTCTCCTTTGTAATTTAAAACTCCTACCGAAACCTCTGTTCCATCTAAGAAAGATTCGATCAAAACTTCTTTATCTTCAAGAAAAGCTTTTTGCATTGCAGCTTCAAATTCATCTTCTTTATGAACTTTTGAAATTCCTAAACTTGATCCTGAACGATTTGGTTTCACAAAACAAGGTAAACCAACTTGATCGATAATTTCTTTTGCAGAATATTGATCTCCTTGATTAATATAAATTGATTTCGCATGCGGAATCCCATATTTGCTCAATACTGCAATACAATCTTTTTTATTAAATGTTAAGGCAGATTGATAAAAAGGACATCCATTGTATGGCAAATCAATCATTTCAAAATACGCTTGCAAATAACCATCTTCTCCTGGCGTACCATGAATTGTATTAAAAACGACATCAAACGTAATTTTTTCTCCATTCTTTTCAAATGAGAAATCACCTTTATTGATTGGATATTTTTCGCCATCAATTTCGGCAAACCAACCTTCTTTTAAGATTCGAACCCTTGTTCTGTCGTACTTTTCTGGATTTAGACTTGAGTAAATTAACTCGCAACTTTTCAACGAAATCACGCTTTCATCCGTATATCCACCTGCTACAACTGCTACTCTTAACATGTTTAATTTAAAATTTATTCAAATATAGAACTTTGACATCAATCATAAATATTATTTTTAAACTATATTTGTGCGACAATTTATCATTTCAATGAAAGGAGTAAAATCAATCATTCAAGTTTTGCTGAATGTAGCTATTGTAATAGCGCTATCATTTGGGCTTTACCATTTTATTTTTAACGTTTGGTTAGATTCGTATACAAATCACAATGAATTTGTTGAAGTTCCGGATTTATCTAAAATGAATATTACTGATGCTACAGCTAAGTTAGAAGAACTTGGTTTGACATACGAAGTAGATAGTTCTCGTTTTGATCCAAATACGAAACCTTTTGCTATTATGGATTTTTATCCAGCAGCAGAATCACGTGTAAAAGAAGGTCGTCGTATCTTTATTAAGTCAAATCCGAAAACATATCGCCCGGTTGAATTACCAGATTTAGTTGGAAAATCAAAACGTTTGGCTTTTACACAATTAGAAATTTCTGGTCTTAAAATCGGAAAAATAATTTACGAGCCAGATTTAGCAAAAGATGCCGTTCTTAAAATATTATACAACGGAAAAATTGTAAAAGCAGGCGAACAATTACCTCGTTTTGCGACAGTTGATTTGGTATTAGGACGCGGAATGTTATCTGGTGTTAGAATGCCTAATTTGGTTAATTTAACATTGACAGAAGCTAAAAAATCAATCAAAGATAATTTCTTCGAGATTGGTCAAATCAAATTTATTGGAGCTTCTCATGATACAATCAACGCAAGAGTTGTTTATCAGTTCCCATTTGCTACGGATACTTACGATCAAGGTCAACCAATTGATATTTGGTTATCAACAGAACCTCGCGATAAAATTAGAACACAGTTAAAAGAATTAGATGTTCAGTACAAAAACTTTGGCGAAGATACAATTAGCGGTTCTCAATATAGAGATATTATAACACAAAAAGCTGAACAGCAGATCAAAGATATGCAACAACAGCAACAACAAAATAATCAGCCTACAGAGCAACAAAAGCCTACAGAAGCGCCTAAAGCTCCAGAAGAGATTATTATAGAATAGAAAGAGAATAAATGACAGAAGATTTAGAAGATTTCTTACAAGAGGAAAACGACAATAAATTATACGAGCATTTTTCAATAACGGTTGACAAAGGTCAATCGTTATTGCGTATAGATAAGTTCTTAATGGTTAGAATTGAGAACGCGACAAGAAATAAAATTCAACAAGCAGCCGATAACGGAAACATTTTAGTGAACAATGAATCTGTAAAATCGAATTACAAAGTAAAGCCTGGAGATTTTATTCAGATTATGTTAGAAACTCCTCCACGTGAGAATGAAGTTATAGCAGAAAATATTCCGATCAAAATTATTTACGAAGATGATCAAGTTGTCGTAATTGATAAAGAACCTGGAATGGTTGTGCATCCTGGACATGGAAATTATACAGGAACTTTGGTAAATGCCTTAAAGTTTCATTTTGATAATTTACCATCAATGTCAGATCAAATGGAACGTCCTGGTTTGGTACATCGTATCGATAAAGACACAAGCGGACTTTTGGTTATTGCGAAAACAGAAGTTGCAATGACAAGTTTAGCAGAACAATTTGCAGCTCACACAACAGACCGTTTGTATAATGCATTGGTTTGGGGAGTTTTGGCAGAACAAGAAGGAACAATTACGGGACATATTGGTCGACACTTAAAAGATCGTATGCAAATGGCTGTTTTTCCTGATGGAGATCAAGGTAAACATGCGGTGACACATTATAAAGTAATGGAGAATTTTTCTTACGTTACATTGGTCGAATGTAAATTAGAAACTGGTCGTACACATCAAATTCGAGCACATTTCAAACATTTGGGACATCCATTATTCAATGATGCTCGTTATGGTGGAGATCGCATTTTGAAAGGAACAACATTCAACAAATACAAACAGTTTGTTGACAATTGTTTCGCAGCTTGTCCACGCCAAGCTTTACACGCACGTACATTAGGATTTGATCATCCTACAACAGGAGAACGTATGTATTTCGAATCTCCGATGCCTGCTGATATGATAGATATTTTAGAACGTTGGAGAAATTATTCGGTAAACTCTGTTCATGCAACAGAACCTGATGAAAAAATTGATCGCAACGCAAAAGAAATGGAATAGATTTATTTTTAATTATAAAGCACTTCGACGGAAGTGCTTATCTATTTCTATATAAAAACTTACACGATTTTAATCAATGAATTTTTCAGAATTAAATATAATTGAACCAATTTTAAAAGCAATTGAAGAGGCTGGATATACAGAACCAACCGAAATTCAAGAGCAATCTATTCCTTTAGTTTTAGAAGGAAATGATATTATTGGTTGCGCGCAAACAGGAACAGGAAAAACGGCATCTTTTGCGATTCCTATTCTACAAAACTTAACAAATTCTCCGAGTAAAAGAAGAAAAATTAGAACATTAATTTTAACGCCAACGCGTGAATTAGCCATTCAAATCAACGAAAGTTTTAAATTATATGGTAAAAATTTACCGTTAAAACATTTGGCGATTTTTGGAGGTGTTAATCAAAATCCACAAATTGGAGCCATCAAAAATGGTGTTGATATTTTAATTGCAACGCCAGGCCGTTTGTTAGATTTGATTGGACAAGGACATCTAAAAATTAATCAAATCGAGATTTTTGTTTTAGATGAAGCCGATCGTATGTTGGATATGGGGTTTGTTCATGAAATCAAAAAGATTTTAGAAATCATTCCAAAAGAAAGACAATCACTTTTCTTTTCGGCAACAATGCCAAAAAACATTCGAAAATTTTCTCATTCAGTTCTTCGTCGTCCAAAAGAAGTCAGCGTAACACCTGTTTCTTCGACTGCCGAAACGGTTGAGCAATTTGTTTATCATGTAGACAAAGACATGAAAGTAAAACTTTTGGTTAGCATTTTAAATGAACATCCAGAAGATCGTACTTTGATTTTTACACGAACAAAACACGGCGCAAATCGTTTGGTAAGACACTTGGAAAAGGCTGGAATTCCAGCCGCTGCAATTCATGGCGATAAATCTCAAAATGCCAGACAACGTGCTTTGAATGATTTCAAAGAAGAAAAATTAAAAGTATTAATTGCCACTGATATTGCTGCTCGTGGAATCGATATTGATCAATTACCTTATGTGATCAATTACGAATTACCGAATATTCCTGAAACATATGTACACCGAATTGGACGTACTGGTAGAGCAGGACGCGAAGGAAAAGCGATTTCTTTATGTGCTGCCGATGAAAGAGGCGATTTGGCAAATATTGAGAAATTAATTGGTAATTATGTAACAGTGATTAAAACACCAAAAGAGTTTTATAAATTACCTGACGCGAATAGTAACAATAATAATTTCAAGAAAAATAATACTGGTTTTAAACCAAAAAAAGATACAAAACCAAAGAATCCTCATCGAGGAAGAAGAAAATAATTCATAAAAAAATCACTTCGAAATGAAGTGATTTTTTTTTTATATTTTTCACAGATGAGTTGAAATTATTTCTCTTCAGCATATTTATCTACAATCATGCTCAATGCACCATCAGTTGTAATGTTACACGCAGTTCCAAAACTATCCTGTAATGCGAAAATAGTCAAGATTAAAGCGACTCCAGCTTCATCAAATCCTAAAACATTTGATATTAATCCTAACGAAGCGACAACTGTTCCACCCGGAACTCCAGGTGCACCAACAGCAAAAACGCCTAAAAGCAAGACAAAAATTACCATTGTTCCAACATCTGGAATATGACCGTACAATACTTGCGAAACCGTCATTACAAAGAAAACTTCCGTCAAAACTGAACCACATAAGTGTGTATTCGAGAAAAATGGAATCGTAAAATTAGAAATCGTAGATTTAATTACCTTACTATCATTCACCGCTTTTACCGCAACCCCCAAAGACGCCGCCGAAGACATTGTTCCAACTGCCGTTAAATAAACAGGTGGATAATATTTTAAAAGTTTGAATGGATTTGTTTTATGATAAAATCCTGCGATTGTATACATTAATGTCATCCAAATAAAATGACCAACAATAACAATCAAAATTACTTTCAAGAAAACTGGCAATTGCTTTTCAATAGAACCTTCGTAGCTTAAAATTGCAAAATTCGCAGCAATGAAAAAAGGTAAAATCGGGATCAAAACTTTGTTTACCAAAAGAATTACAATATCTTTGAATTGATCAAAAATCTTTTCTAATTCCTTCGCTTTTGTAATCAAAATTCCCATTCCCAACATCAACGAAATAACCAATGCTGTCATTACCGAAAAAATTGGCGGAATATCTAATTGAAATAAAATTTTTGGAACTTCTCGCAACGAATCAACAGAAGTTGGAATAGATAAATTTGGAATAATTTGATAACCTGCAATCATCGAAAATAACCCCGCTCCTATAGAAGATAAATAGGCAATTAATAATGAAAAACCTACTATTTTAGCTGAGCCTTCGCTTAATTTCGTAATTGAAGAAACAATAAAACCGATTACAATTAACGGAACCAAAAAGAAGATTAATTGTCCTGTAAAATATTTTAAGGATAAAACAATTTGAATTGTATTTTCATTCAGATAATTTCCTAAAACCAAACCGGCAATCACACCCAAAAGCAATCGAAATAATGTATTGCTCGCAATCTTTTTTAACATTTGACACAAAATTTGCGACAAATATAAACTCTATTAATTTAATAGACTAAATATGTTTTAGAAAATATTTAAATCTCTTTACTAAATTATATGACATTAAAAAAGTACAAAATAAAAATATACTGTCATTCTGATTTCTACAACAAGCATATTAGTTTTTCAAAATTATTTTAAAGTTTCACCTCTCCAACCTTAATTAATTTCTCAGAAGTAGCCAATTGATTTGGATTTGTTCCAGGTTCGTCTTGCGGAACTTCTTTTCCTTTTTTACGATAAAAATCTATCCAAAAATTATCAATAATTCCGGTTTCTTTGTTTTTAAAATTCATCGGAATTAGTTCAAAAACGTTATCATCACGAAAGGCTCTTTCCACAAAATCGGAACAATATAATTCGTCATCATTCAAAATATATAACCAATTATAAGGTTTTCCGAGCATTGTTTTAGCTTTTTCAATTGCATGAGGAATCGTTGATTGATATTCTTTTTTGAGACGATAAATAACAATTTTATTATTCTTTTCGGTTTGAGAAATGTAAAAATGATGAATTTCCTCTCGTTGTGATCCGCCCATTGGAGCAGCGTGTAAAACAAAAATAGAATCAGCCGTTTTTTCGATCAATCCAACATGATCAAAATTGGTATCGTCATTTATTTTTGTCACTCTATTTATTGCGCCCGAAAGTTCTTCTGTTTGCGCACCAACAAAAATCAAATCACCATTTTGAATATTTTGTAATGAAATTGAATGTTTTTCTTTTAATATTTTTGATTTTGTACAACTATTCATTTTCAATGTAAATAGAAGTAAAAAGATAGGAAATAAAACGAATATTTTTTTCATTCAGAATGAATTATTACTTTTAATCTACGAATTAACCAAAAAGATGGATTTTAAAAAAATTTTGACCATATCAATTGTCGTTTTATTGATTTTAGTTGGTGTTGCAATTATTATTGGAAGTAACAAAGATCGACGTGTTTTCTTTATTGAAAGCTTCGATAAACCAATTGAAAATGTTATTAATTCTCGTTTGGATACAGATTATTCGTACGAAATTGTAAAAGTAAAAGGTAAAACAAACGATACCATTTTGATTATTCCTTGTGAAGGTTGTCAACCGTTGAAATTATCAGGAAAAATAAACGAAAAGTTTATGAACAAATTTGGTAAAGGAAAATCGGTTATGCGTTTCGAGCCGTATAAAGCGACGGAAGGGAATTTAAAAATTATTCACAAAATTAGATAATCTTCTATTTAAGAAATTTTCCTAACAATTAATTCCTTATTTTTGGGAGAATTATAAACTTATCAAAGCAAACAAACAATGAAAGTAACTGCATTAAACCAAAAGCACAAAGATTTAGGTGCGAAAATGGTTCCTTTTGCTGGATATGAAATGCCAGTGCAATACGCAGGTGTTAACCAAGAACACTTTGCTGTTCGCGAAAAAGTTGGTGTTTTTGACGTTTCTCACATGGGACAATTTTTTGTAAAAGGAGAAAAAGCAACAGACTTATTACAACACTTATTGACGAATGATGTAACGAAAGTTGCCATTGGTCAAGCTCAATATAATGCAATGCCAAACGAAAAAGGAGGAATTGTAGATGATTTAATCATTTATAAAATCTCTGAAGATGAATGGATGGCAGTTGTAAATGCATCTAACATCGATAAAGATTGGGAATGGATGAACAAACACAATACGTTTGGTGCAGAATTAACAAACAAATCTGATGAGATGTCTTTGTTAGCTATCCAAGGTCCAAAAGCAATTGAAGCAATGCAAGCGTTGACAGATGTTAATTTGGCTGAAATTCCGTTCTATCATTTCGCAATTGGTACGTTTGCAGGTATGGAAAATGTAATTATTTCTGCAACAGGTTACACTGGTTCTGGAGGTTTCGAGATTTATTTCGCGAATGAGCAAGCAAACGAAATGTGGGACAAAGTTATGGAAGCTGGAAAATCTTTCGATATCGAGCCTTGTGGTTTAGCTTCTCGTGATACATTGCGTTTAGAGAAAGGTTACTGTTTATACGGAAATGATATCAACGATGATACAACTCCATTAGAAGCTGGTCTTGCTTGGGTAACAAAATTGGATACAAATTTTATTTCTTCTGATATTTTGAAAGCTCAAAAAGAAGCTGGAGTTGAGAAGAAATTAGTTGGTTTCAAAATGATCGAAAGAGGAATTCCTCGCCACGATTATAAAGTTGTAGATGATAACGAAAATACAATTGGTATAGTGACTTCAGGAACGCAGTCTCCAATGTTGAAACAAGGAATTGGTTTAGCATACGTTCATACAGATTTTGCTAAAGTTGGAACAACAATCAGAATTCAAATTCGTGATAAAAATGTATTAGCAGAAGTTGTAAAAACTCCTTTTGTTTAAAACAATATAAAGTCAAAATACAAAAAAGCTTTCGAGGATTTCGAAAGCTTTTTTTATGAATTCATATTAATTGATACTTTTATAGATGTCTTTTTTAGATAAAATTAATAAAATAGATTATTAACTACGAATATTATAAAATTGTTAATATTTCTTAAAAAAAACACAACTTAGATTTGTTTAAATATGATATATGTTATATTTTTGAGATAACAATATTACTGATCAGTAATACAATTAACACTAATTATGATTTTAAGATCTCTTATTTAAGAGGTCTTTTTTTATTTAAACTTTTGAGAATCAGCACTTGGTCCATAACTAGAAGGTAAATCTATTCCCAATAAACGATAAAATACCCCTAATTGAGCGCGATGATGTGTGATTTGATTTAGTGCATGACGAATTGCTTCATATTTTGTGAAATCTGCAAAGACAGTATCACCTGCAACAATTTTCCAATTATTATTCAATTGTTCGTCTGTTGCGTTTTTCAAGGCATTTTCACCCGCATCGTAATCTTCGTCTAATTTCTTTTGTAAATCTTGCACAGAAGTAAAACTTGTCGGTTTATAATCTCCTGTAGCAAAATCTAATTTATCTGTAGTTAATATTAATGCTGGCCAAGCAAATATTTCGACGATATGATTCGTCAACATTGTAATGTCCATACTTTTTTCGTGAGGTTTATATGTCGTTTTATCCTCAGGAAATCTTGCAATAAATTCTTTAGTAATTTGATACTCGTTTTGCAATTCTTTTGCTAATAATTCTACTATTTTCATGTTGTTTTGATTTGTAGTTAAAAGGTACAAATTTTTGAAATAATTCATAAAAAAACTGCTTTACTAAATTGTAAAGCAGTTTATATTTTTAAATATCGTCTGTGTATAAATCAATAATTGGACGAGGTTTTTTTCGCTTGATTTGAGTCAGCCAATAGACAAAAATTCCTATTCCATTTCCAAAAATAATAATCGTAATCCAGACCAAGCGATCATCACTTTTTATCAAATTTGGATTCTTTAAAGCGTGTACAATAAAGTATACAAAAGAAATCACGCCAGTGAAAAAACTCATCAATACCAAGAAGATAAAAATGATAAGATTTCCTAATAACGCACTCAATAACGATTTAGAACTTCCTAAATGTCCTAGCTGCGCATCGAGCGTGCTAAACATAGAATAAAAAATTCCAAAATAACTTAACAAGCCAAGTACAAATAAAGTGATAGGAACAATTGCCAAAGTGGCTTGTAGCTTTGGATTGTTCAAAAGAGACGTTAAATCTCTGTCAATTAGTAGATTTTTCATCATTCGAAAAATAATCTTTTATTTTTTTTGCTTTAGATTTTCCTATACAATCGGTTAATTCTAACAAAGATGCATTTTTTATTCGTTCGACCGATTTAAATTTTGTTAATAATTCTTTAATTGTTTGCGGACCGATACCTTCTATTTCTTCCAAAACCGAATTATAAGCGTTTTTGCTTCGTCGATTTCGGTGGCGTGTAATTCCAAATCGATGCGATTCATCTCGCACATGTTGAAGCACTTTCAAGGTTTCAGAATTTTTGTCCAAATATAACGGATAAGGATCATCTGGATAATAAATTTCTTCTAAACGCTTCGCAATTCCAATCACCGAAACTTTTCCGCGTAAACCCAAACGATTAATCGATTTTAGAGCCGAACTTAATTGTCCTTTTCCACCATCAATCAAAATTAATTGAGGCAAAGATTCTCCTTCAGCCAAAACTCTCGAATATCGTCTTTCAATCACCTCTTCCATTGTTGCAAAATCATTTGGTCCTTCTACGGTTTTTACATTGAAAATGCGATAATCTTTCTTACTTGGTTTTCCATTTTTGAACACCACACAAGCCGAAACAGGATTCGTTCCTTGAATGTTAGAGTTATCAAAACCTTCTATATGTCGAGGTTCTGTGGGTAAACGCAAATCAACTTTCATCTGATTCATGATACGATTTGTATGACGATCAGGATCGACGATTTTAGTTTGTTTAAGCTGTTCTAAACGATAAATTCGGGTATTTTTTAACGATAAATCGACAATATGTTTTTTATCTCCAATTTTTGGAACTGTAATTTTTCTGAACGGAATTTCTAAACTCAATTCGAATGGAACATAAATTTCTTTCGAAGTTAAATTAAATCGATCTGAGAAATCAATAATTGCGCGTTCTAATAAATCTTCGTCCGTTTCGTCCAATTTCTTTTTCCATTCCTCCGTATGCGACTGTATAATTGCACCGTGATAAATTTTCATGAAATTGACATACGCATATTCTTCGTCCGACGTAATCGAAAAAACATCAACATTGGTAATCGTAGGCGAAACAATTGTAGAACGAGATTGATAATTCTGTAACGCTTCGATTTTTTCTTTAATCATTTGCGCTTTTTCAAACTTCAAATCCGATGCATATTTTGTCATTTGGTTAACCAAATATTGCTTTGGTTCGTTAAATTCTCCTTTGATGATATTACGAATTGCCGAAATTTGCTCGTTGTATTCTTCCTCGGTTTGATAAGCTTCACAAGGCCCAAGACAATTACCAATATGGTATTCCAAGCAAACTTTGAATTTATGATTTTCGATATTTTTCTCACTCAAATCATACGAACATGTTCTTAGTTGATACAATTCTTTGATCAAACCTAACAAAACTTTCATCGCTTTTCCGTTAGAATATGGTCCAAAGTATTCCGAACCATCTTTGATAGCATTTCGAGTCGAAAAAATACGTGGAAATCGTTCATTTTTGATGCAAATCCAAGGATAGGTTTTGTCATCTCTTAACAGGATATTGTATCGTGGCTGATGCTCTTTAATCAAATTATTTTCCAACAACAACGCGTCATATTCAGAATTTACGTTGATGGTTTCGATGTTATCGATATTACTCACCAAAACACGCAAACGTTTCGAATCGTGTTGTTTATTGAAATACGAATTCACGCGACGCTTCAAGTTTTTCGCTTTACCAATGTATAACAAATCTCCTTTTTTGTTATAATACTGATAAACACCGGGTGTTTCGGGTAAACTCGCTAATTTTAATTTTACATTTTCATTCATCAAAATACCTCTACAACATTTATTTTTTGCTGTTCATCATCAATATAAATCAAGATTTTGGTCTGAATATTATAACCTAAATTTCTAAAAAAATCGGCATATCTATTCACTTGAAAATGATGATCTAAATCGGGTTGACCAGTTTTATAATCGATAATCGAACAATTATTTTCTTCATCAATTACCACACGGTCGGCTCTGAAAATTTGTCCATTTTCATCAATAAAATCGCGTTCATTCAAAACCGTTAAACCTCTAGCAAAATATGGAACTAATTTAGCATCTTGTAATAAATTTTGCAAGGTTTTTTGCAGATGTTCTACATTTTCGGCTGAAATTGTACCACGTTGTTTTTCACTTTCAATGATTTTTGGTAAATCATTTTGTGTCACAATTTGCGATAAAATGTTATGAACTGTATTTCCAAATTCGGTGAATTTCAACTTTTCCTGTGCTTTTTCCGAATTGGTATTAATTACTAAACGCGTATTCCAATCCGAAGAATAAATTTTTAATTCAGCCGAAGAATTTTCTATAATTTTTGGAATTGAAATTCGTTCAGGAGAACCTTTCAAAATAACTTCATCTTCAGAAAAACCTTTACTGAAAACAAATTCGTGTAAATAATTTGCAATATTTTTAGATTTCGAAGACTCTTTTGGTTTTTGCGCAATCATATACAATTGCTCTTTTGCACGCGTTGTTGCAACATAAAGCGTATTAATTTCATCCAATTGAACCAAATTTTCTTCTTCGTCAATCTTCGATTTTATCGCTTCATTTTTGATTGATTTTAATTCATTATTAATTCCAACATAAAATGTTTCAAACGGATTTTCTTCATCTTTTTGTAATGGAATCCAAATTTTAGAATTCTTACTTTGCCAATCTAAAAACGGCAAAATTACAACTGGAAATTCCAATCCTTTTGATTTATGAATCGTCATAATCTGAATTGCATCGACACCTTTTGGCGTTTTGATACTCGCTTTATCTTTGATTGTCGACCAAAACTCGAGAAATGAATTCAGATCAGATTCATTTTTTGATGAATATTCTAAAATAACATCTAAAAAACTTAAAATATAAGCGGGCGAACGTTCTTGTAAATGTAAAGTTCGAATCGCTTTTTCTGTAAAATCATACAACGAAAGGTTTTGATCTTGAATAAAATCTAAATCAATTCCAAGTGATTTGGTTAATTTTAAAAACTTTGGCAAATCGCCTTTTAATGCTTTTTCAACTGTGATTGTTAAATCATCTGTTTTGAATAATTCTAATTCATAAGCCACCATCAAAAAACGAATTTTCGATTGTTCATCTTGTGGATTTGAGGTGATTTTGAATAAATATTCAATCAATTGAATTTCGAAAGAATTCTTTAACAACAAAGCTTCATTAGAAATCACAACCAAATTATTTTCGGTCAAATATTTCGCTAACAAAATCCCTTGCGCATTACTACGAACCAAAATCGCAATATCATTTAATGAGAAACCATTTGCTTGACAATCTTCAATTGTTTTTAGAACTAATTCTAAATTTTGTTCTTTAAATAAATCTTTCGAACGACCTTCTTGTTCAATAAAATTTATTTTGACAAAACCATCTTTTTGATGATTGGTCAATTGTTTATTTCCGATTTCGTACAAATATTGAAAACTCGGCAAATTGAGTTGTGACGCGATAAACGAATACAATTCATTGTTAAATTGAATAATATTTTCGTGACTTCGCCAGTTTTTTTCTAATTCTTCAACTTTAATATTTTCTTCTTCTTTTCGATCAATTAAATCAATCATTTGCGCAGGATTTCCACCTCGCCAACGATAAATAGATTGTTTTGCATCGCCAACCAACATAATTGTGTCAGATTGGGCGCGTGCATTTTCGACCAACGGATTTAAATTATTCCATTGTAACGTCGATGTATCCTGAAATTCATCAATAAAATAATGATTGTAACGCGAACCAATTCGCTCATAAATAAAATTGGCAGGTTGTTGTTGCAGATTTTTACTAATAATGGTATTGAATTCATTAATCAACAAAACATTTGAATCTTTTTTGATCGAATCTAATGATTTTTCAACTTCATTAATCAACGAAATCGACGATATATTTTTTTGAATTGAAGTTAATAAAAGTAAGTGATCGTTGATTTTTGCAGCTTTTTCGAACAAATCTTTCACTTTAGAAAAAATAGATTCAGCAGTTGCATCTTTCACTTTCGAAAGATAACCTTCTTCCAAAATATCTTTTGTATTAGCATCGGTTGGTAAAATCAAACCAAAACCATCAAAGTTTTTTAATTTCTGGAAAAAAGCAGCAATTCCTCGACTTTTTCCTGGTAATTCATTTACCGAAATTCCATTGTTTGCAAGCAATTCGAAAAACTCATTTCCAATTGTAATCAAACCATCTTTCAAAGTTTTTATATCATCAAAAACAACTTTTCGATAACTAATAAATTCGTCTAACGAAATGTTTTTCAACTTTTCTAAATCTTGTAAATGGCGATCATTAGAAATGTCCGAAGTGTCTGAAGAAAGCGTTTTTCGAATATCCCACGATTTATTTTCATCCATATTATCCAACGCAATTTTGATCATTGTTTGCGTTAATTTTTCGTCTTCTCCAATTTTTGAATACAACAAATCAACCGATTCGTTAATGATTTCATTTGTATTCATTTCGACATCAAAATTCATTGATAAACCCAAATCTTGTGCAAAAGATTTCATCAATCGAAGATTAAATTTATCAATCGTAGAAATCGAAAATTTGGAATAATTATGAAGAATCGCAATCAGAATATTGTATGCTTTTGTCTTAATGATTTCAGGCTTCAAATTCAGTTCCGAAGCTAATTCGAGAATATATTGATCTTCTTTTGGGTTAGGATTTTTTGCAATTTCTTCTAAAGTTTCGATGATACGTTCCTTCATTTCACCCGCCGCTTTATTCGTAAACGTAATAGCTAAAATGTGTTCGAAATGATAATCGCTTTCATTCGTCAATAACAACGAAAGAAATTCCTTTACCAAAGTGTAAGTTTTACCTGCTCCAGCGGAAGCATTGTAAATTTTGAAATCGCCTGCTTGTAACAAATTCTGAATTTTTAGGAAAGTTAAACAATCTTCTCAAAAATAAGAAATCAGAATGCCAAAACATGACGTACAAAAAAAGGAAACTCGTGCGAGTTTCCTTTTTTGAATATGTTATAAAAGAATGATTAGAATGAATATCCTAAACCAACTGAAAATACAGAATTTTTTATATCTCCTCCGTTTTCATCAGAGATATTTGAAAGTCCAAAATTGTAACGAGCTCCTGCATTAAGACCATTAGAAAATTCGTATCCTAATCCAATGTTTAAACCAAAATCTGTAGATTTTAAGTAATCTTTCATGTCTTGATCAGTGTCTATTTTTTGTCCTAAAGCTGTTGTTTTAACGTTAGCTTTTGCATTAACTAAGAAACCAATTTGAGGTCCAGCTTCAATATTAAAATTTTGAGTTGGATAGAATTTGATCATTAATGGAACATTAATATAATCTAATTTATATTTCACGTCTGCATTAACATTTCCAATTTCTTGATTAACATAAATTTGTCCTGACTCTTTAGCTCCTTGAGCTGAATATAACAATTCAGGTTGAAACGCAAATTTCTCAGCAAATTTTATATTAGCATAACCTCCAACATGAAAACCTACTTTTGCATCAGCATTTTGGTTATCTCCAGATAAATTTGATACATTAAGACCTGCTTTAGCTCCAAATTTAGTTTGAGCATTTGTATTAATAGCGAAAGCTAATAATGGAATAAAAAATAAACATTTTTTCATATAAGTAAAATTTTAAAGTTTGAGTAAAGATATAACAATAATGTAAAAAAGGTACTAACTTTTATTCTTTTTACGCTCTCCTTTTTGTAGTATTTCGATTTCTTTTATTTGCTTTTTAGTATTTTGCTCATCAAGCTTCAACTCTGTTCGCTTTTTATCTAATTGTTTAGATAATGATTCATTAGATTCCGTAAATTTATATTCTACTGAATATCCATTCTTTGGAAGAATCGTAATATTCACATCATCACTATTTATATTATTAACTTTTAAACTTGTAATTGTTTTAGGAGATTTGGATAAATCAAATTCACCATTTTTATTATTTGTAATATAAACCTTATCAATTTCTGAACTAATAATTCTATGCTCAACGCCGTTTTTGTCCGTGTAAATTGAATAACCATTTTTCAACGTAATATTATTTTTTACTGTTGGCATTTTAGCTGTTTTTACTTTTTTATTGATATTCGGAATATCTTTTTCTGAATTGAAAATTTTGATGATACTTGAATCTTTTTTGATAACTTCAATAAAATCTTCACCTCCGCTTTTTCTTACAAAAACTTTTTCGATATCTTTTGGATCAATTTTTTGCAAAATTTTTCCGTCCGTTCCATATAAAATCGTTGGAGTCAACTCTTTTTTCAAGACAATATCTTTTATTTTGATAGAATCATTCAGAATAATATCTCCAGCATCATTCAAGATAATTTTGTTTTGTGCATTACTTTTCAAAATCGTTTTTAACTCATCTTTCGTAATCACTTTTTCTATTGGTGTAGCTGTTTTGACTTGATCAGTTTTGAGAAGCGAATCTCTTAAAGTAGTTGCTTGTCCAAGAAGAATTTGGGCTTGCGATTGAACAGGTTTTTCCAACGCTTGTTCCACTTTTTGAGCTTTTTTCTCTACTTCTTGCGCAAACGATTTTTGACTAAAAAGTACAAAAGCACTCAATATAAAAGGCAAAGAAGCAAAAGACAGAATTTTTACTTTTCGTTTTGATGTATTTTTTGTCATCATAAGTAGGCGTTTTTTGGTTAGAATAAAATTGAAATTACTCGCCATCATCGATGGATTTTGCGTTGCAATACAATCCAAAATTTGATGTTGGTACGTTTTTAAATCTGAGTTTCTTTGCAAAACATATTCATCTGCCAAAAACTCATGATTTAGTTTGATTGATTTTTTATAGAAATAAATAAACGGATTGAACCAAAAAAGAATTTGAAAAATCTCTATCAACAAAATGTCCAAACTGTGTTTCTGAATACAATGCGCTTTTTCGTGATCAATTAAGTTTTGATGCAAACTTTTCAGTTGCTTTTTCGGAATAAAAATATATTTCCAAAAACTATATGGTTGATTCGAATCTAAATCGAGAATATATGTGATTTCTTGATCTTTTATTTTTTCTTCTGTCTTAATTTTGAACATCAATTCGTACAAATTATAGATAAATCTTACAAGAAAAATTAATCCAATCAAAACGTAAATAATATTCAAAATATCTCCAAAATTGATTCCTTTTTCTTGTTGTAACAATTCAGGATTTTGCATCAAAAAAGCCAAAAGTTCGGGCGAAATATTCGTTTCAGTCGCTGTGATAGGCAAATCAATTTTGTACAAAGGCGCGATTAACGAAAATATCAACGAAAACAACAGATAAAATCGATTGATTTTATACATGCTTTCACGTTCCAAAAAAAGTTTATAAAAGGAATATAAAAATCCGGAACAAAGAATAAATTTTATAAAAAACGCAACCATAGATTATTTCTTTTTACGGTCTATTTCATTGTCAATTATGTCACGTAATTTTTCTAATTCTTCGACCGACATATTGTTCGATTTAGCAAAAAATGAAGCAAATTGTGTTGCCGAATTATTAAAAAAGTTGGAAATCATTCCTTTTACTTCTTTCGAAAAATAATCATCTTTTTTTACCAAAGCATAATATCGACGCGAGTTTCCCATTTGCTCGTAATCAATATAACCTTTGTCGTGCATCCTCTTTAATAAGGTAGAAATTGTAGTATTCGCAGGTTTTGGATCGTCATAAGAATCGATAATATCTTTCGCAAAAACTTGTTTTCCGCTCCAGATAACTTCCATCACTTCCTCTTCTCTTCTTGATAATTTAACTTTCATATCTACAACTGTATTTTCACTACTACAAATATAGAATTTAATTTAACATGACAAAGTTTTTTTAGAATTATTTAACGATAAAGCACAAAAAAAGGAGCAAAAAAGCTCCTTCCTATATTTAAATTCGAAATAAATTACATTTCAGCTAATTTGTATGCTACACCAATACTAAAGTAAGTATTTGTAATTTTGTAATTGTCATTAACTGTTTGCGGATAATAATCATTAATGTTTGATAATCCTTTTGTAAAACGAGCATTAATTTCTAATTCATCAGTAATTTTGTATGCAGCTCCGAAGTTTAAACCAAAATCAAATGTTTTGAAATTGTCTGTAGCTTTTATTTTAGTATCTGTTTTTCCTTCTTCAGTTTTCATTTTAGCAGAAACTAAAAATCCTAATTGCGGACCAAACTCAACATTTAAACCATCCATAATTTCATAACGTCCCATTAAAGGAATATTAATATTATGTGTTACAAATTTAGCTTTTGAATTGTCATTTGTTTTTAATCCAGCTCCTTGTTTAGAATACAGAAGTTCTGGTTGAAAACTAATTTGATCCGTTATTTTGTAGTTTGCATAACCACCAACATAAAAGTCTGTTCTTAATTTAGTCCCTAAACCATTTCCTTGACTATCAGAGTAAATTTTTCTAGAATCACCAGATAAAGTTGGAAAGTTAAGACCTCCTTTTACTCCTAAATCAATTTGCGCGTTTGCTGCACTTAATCCACCAAAAAGTGCTATTCCTAAGATTAGTTTTTTCATTTTTTTTATTACTTAAGTCTGAGTTATAATATTTAATTCAAAAGTAAAGTTTTATTCATACTGAAGATTGATTTACACTTAAAAAAATCAATAATACTTTTTTGATTCACAATTTCTGTGCCTTTTTTGTTAAAAATTGATAAAATTTTAAGATTTACAAAATATCATTTAAATATTCTAAAATAATTTTAGTCGCATTTGGTGAATTTTGAACAAAATCTCCAGCTTTTTTTCCACTTTCTTTTCGGAAATTTTCATCATTCATCAAACGATTCATAATTGTATCAAATTCATTTTGATTAGCAATAGAAAATCCTCCGTCAACTTCTATTAAATCCACAGCTTCCTGAAATTTTTTGTATTTAGGTCCAAAAACGACAGGATTTCCGAAAGTTACCGCTTCTAAAGTATTATGAATTCCTGCACCAAAACCTCCGCCAATATAGGTAATATCTGCATAAAAATAGACTTTTGATAAAATCCCAATTGTGTTGAGAATAAATATTTTCGAATCGATTAAGTATTGTTGCGAAGTTTTTTCTAAATCAGAGAATTTAACTGCTTTTTGATTGATTTTACTTAGAAACGAATTGATTTCAGTATCATTCAAATTATGTGGCGCAAAAACAATTTTCCAATCATCAGTTAATTTTTGATTGATTAAATTCACAAATAACTCTTCATCTTTTGGCCAAGAACTTCCTACCACAATTAATTTCGAATTTTGTTTAAAATCATTCATAAAATCCAATTGATTATCTTGATGAATGATCTGTTTGACACGATCAAATCGCGTATCGCCCGCAATTGTATTTTGAGTGATTTGAATAGAATCTAATAAATCTTTTGACTTTTGATTTTGAACAAAGAAATGATTTATCAAACTTAATTTTTTCGCAAACCAATTTTTTCCATGTTTTTTGAAAAAGTTTTGACTTTCTCTAAAAATAGACGAAACCACAATTGTTGGAATGTTTTGCTGATGTAATTCTGTAATCAAATTGAACCAATATTCGTATTTCACTAAAATCAAAATCTCTGGATGAAGTACTTTTATCAACTTTTCTGCATTCGATTTTGTGTCTAAAGGCAAATAAAAAATAACATCTGCGCCTTGATAATTCTTTCTAATTTCATAACCAGAAGGAGAGAAAAATGAAACAGCAATTTTATGTGTTGGATATTTTTCTTTCAACGCTTCGATCACTGGTCTACCTTGTTCAAATTCGCCTAAAGATGAACAATGCACCCACAAAACTTTATCGGTTTCTGAAATTTTAGAAGCTATTTTTTCTTCCCAATTTTTTCTTCCATCTACCCAAAGTTTTGCCTTTTCATTAAAATTCGAAGCCAATTTTAGCGCCATTCCGTACGCCTTAATTGATGTGTTATAAAATCCTTGCACAATGTTGCAAAGTTAAAAATTTAGAATGAGCTTTTTTTGTACATTTGTTGTAATAATAACGACTTTTTAAAGTTGTAGATTTTGAAAGATTCATTAAGTTATGAAAAAAATACAAATGGTTGACTTACAAAGTCAATATCAAAAAATAAAAGGAGACGTTGATGCAGCAATTTTGAATGTTTTGGATTCGGCTGCTTTTATTAATGGACCAGAAGTAAAACAATTCGAAACTGAATTGCAAGATTACTTAAATGTAAAACACGTAATTCCTTGTGGAAACGGAACTGATGCGTTGCAAATTGCTTTGATGGCGCTAGGTTTAGAGCCAGGTGACGAGGTGATTACGGCAGATTTTACATTTGCTGCAACAGTAGAAGTTGTTGATTTATTGAAATTAAATTCAATATTAGTTGACGTTGATTATGATACTTTTACAATTGATACAGAAAAATTAAAAGCGGCAATCACGCCAAAAACAAAAGCAATTATTCCAGTTCATTTATTTGGTCAATGTGCGAATATGGACGAGATTATGGCAATTGCAAAAGAACATAACTTATATGTTGTAGAAGATACTGCACAAGCTATTGGAGCGGATTACAAAGGTCGAAAAGCTGGAACAATTGGTCACATTGGTTGTACATCTTTCTTTCCTTCAAAAAACTTAGGTTGTTATGGTGATGGTGGAGCAATTTTTACAAATGATGATGATATTGCACATCGTTTACGTGGAATTGTAAATCACGGAATGTACAAACGTTACTACCACGATGAAGTTGGTGTTAACTCTCGTTTGGATTCTGTTCAAGCAGCAGTTTTACGTCGTAAATTACCTTTCTTAAATGATTATAACGCTGCTCGTAACAAAGCTGCGGCTTATTATACAGAAGCTTTTAAAGATATTGATGCATTATTAACGCCTGTAAAAGGAGAAGACACAACTCACGTATTCCATCAATATACGTTACGTGTAACAAATGGTAAACGTAATGAATTACAAGCTTTCTTGACTGAAAAAGAAATTCCTGCGATGATTTATTATCCTGTTCCATTACGCAAACAAAAAGCGTATGATAACGGGCATTATAATGATGCAGATTTTCCAAATACAAACAAATTGGTAGAAGAAGTAATGTCTTTACCAATGCACACAGAGTTAGATGAGGAGCAATTGGCTTACATCACTTCTGCTGTTCGCGAATTTTTTGGAAAATAATTTATCCTAAAAATAATACGAAAAAGCTTCTGATTAGTTTCAGAAGCTTTTTTATTTTCCTAAATTTGATTTCACTATAAAAACTAAATATTAAAAATGAGTAAAATATTAGTAACTGGAGGTTTGGGTTACATTGGTTCGCACACAGTTGTAGCTTTACAAAATGCAGGTTATGAAGTTGTGATTATAGACGACTTATCGAACACAGAAATTAGCGTGTTGGATAAAATTACTTCTATTACTAGAACAAAACCAACTTATTTCGAGATTGATTTAAAAGATCAAGAAAAAGTAAACGAATTTTTCAAAACAAATAAAATAGATGGAATTATCAACTTCGCAGCGCATAAAGCAGTTGGAGAATCTGTTGAAAAACCGTTGATGTATTATCGAAATAATCTTTTAGGTTTAATTAATCTTTTGGATGCAATGAAAGATTTTGATGCTAATAATATTATTTTCAGTTCGTCTTGTACAGTTTACGGACAAGCGGATAAAATGCCTATTGATGAGCAAACTCCACTGAAAAAACCTGAATCTCCTTATGGAAAAACGAAACAAATGGGAGAGGAAATTTTAGAAGATTTCTCAGCAGCCTTTGATAAAAATGTGATTTGTTTACGTTATTTCAATCCAGTAGGTGCGCATCCAACTGCTAAAATTGGAGAATTACCAAAAGGAATTCCAAATAATCTAATTCCTTATGTTACACAAACTGCAGCTGGAATCAGAGAAGCATTATCGGTTTGGGGAGATGATTATCCAACGCGTGACGGAACGGCAATTCGTGATTATATTAATGTAAATGATTTGGCTGATGCACACGTAAAAGCGGTAACTCGTTTGATCGAAAATAAAAATAAAGCAAAGCTAGAATTCTTTAATCTTGGAACGGGAACAGGATCTACGGTTTTAGAAGTTGTTCACGCATTTGAAGATGCCAATGATTTGAAATTGAAATACGAAATCAAAGAGCGTCGCGCAGGAGATATTATCGAAGCTTATGCAAATAACTCTTTAGCAGAAAAAGAATTGGGTTGGAAACCTGAAACAAAATTATCAGAAAGTATGCGTACTGCCTGGGAATGGCAAAAAAGTTTAGAAAAATAAAAGATGATTCAATTACCAACAGCGGGTTTATTAGTTATTAAAAATAATAAACTGCTTTTGACATTTAGCAAAAATAAAAAAGCGTGGTATTTACCAGGTGGAAAAATTGATAAAGGTGAAAATTCTGAAACAGCTTTGGTAAGAGAAATAAAAGAAGAATTGAGTTTGGATTTGGTAAGAGAAGAGCTCAATTTTTATTGTCATATTACAGCTGAAGCATATGGAGAACAGGATCTTATGATGGAACAAGATTGTTTTTTGTACGATTTGAACGAAGAAATAAAACCAACAAATGAAATTGAAGCTTACAACTATTTTACTTTTGAAGAATATTTACAAGAAGAAATTCAAGTAATTGGTGTAATTAAAGTTTTTGAAAAATTAACAAAAGATCATTTATTGAACTAAAATAATTTCAAAAATAGAAGGCAATCCGTAATCGAGATTGCCTTTTATTTTTTATTATTTAGTCTTTTTCAAGATGTATTTATCTTTCAAATTTCCTGTAATTTCTTTTCCTTGTTGATCCAAAACTTTCAATCTATTTTCTTCAACTTTCAACACTAATGGATTTACATTAGAATTTAAATGTAAAACATTTCCAGAAGCATCCCATTTATAAAATCCTTCGTCTTGATAAACTGTTTCTTTTCCTAAATATTCTTGCTCAATAAAAAAGTTACCATCTTTTTTCAATTCAACAATATATTTTATTCCTTCGCAATCGGCACAAGGTAAAATTCCTTCATATTTTCCTACCCAATTCAAAGAGTTTTTAGAATTATGTTCTGCCATAGCTACAATAGCAGGAATAGCATTATCAATACTATTGTTTTTTTGTTCTTGTTGAACACCTTTTGATTGGCAAGAGAATATAATGAAGGATGCGAAAATACTCGCGAATATAGATTTTTTCATAAATTAATTTTATGATATTTTTAACAACAAATTTGATACCAAATTACGACTATATTTTTCTAACTTTCAACTAAAATTTTATAAAATGTTTCGCTCAAAAAAAATACAAACACCTCTTGGAGAAATGCTTGCAATAAAGTCGGAAAAAGGACTTTGTATGTTAGAGTTTTTTGATGGAAAATCGACCGAAAAACAACTCAAAGAAATAGAAAACTTAGGTGAAATTTTAGAAAAAGATGATGAAATTTTGAATCGTTTAGAAAATGAATTGAACGATTATTTTAAAGGAAATTTAAAAGAATTTACCATTCCACTTGATTTGATTGGAACAGATTTCCAGAAAAAAGTTTGGAACGAATTAATTAAAATTCCGTTTGGAGAAACAAGATCGTACAAAGAACAATCGATAGCTGTTGGAGATTTATTAGCGATACGAGCAGTTGCAAATGCGAATGGAAAGAATAAAATTGCAATTGTAGTACCTTGTCATCGCGTAATTGGCTCAGATGGTTCGTTAACTGGATATGCAGGCGGAAAGAAACGTAAACAATTTTTGTTGGAATTAGAATCGCAACAATTGAATTTATTTTAGAAAAATAAATTGTAAATTAGCCAATCAGAAAAGTAATGTATGAGTGTTGAGCTATTACCAGATGGAAGAGTAAAAAAACCTGAATGGTTGCGTGTAAAATTGCCTACAGGGAAAAAACATCGTGAATTAAGAGGTTTAGTTGATAAATATAAATTGAACACAATTTGCCAAAGTGGAAGTTGTCCTAATATGGGCGAATGTTGGGGTGAAGGAACAGCAACATTTATGATTTTGGGAAATGTGTGTACACGTTCTTGTGGTTTTTGTGGCGTAAAAACTGGTCGTCCAGATCAAGTGGATTGGGCAGAACCTGAAAAAGTAGCGCGTTCTATCAAATTAATGCAAATAAAACATGCGGTTTTAACGTCTGTTGACCGTGACGATTTAAAAGATATGGGATCTATTATTTGGGCAGAAACGATACATGCTGTTCGTAGAATTAGCCCAGGAACAACGATGGAAACTTTGATTCCAGATTTTCAAGGAATTGAAAAACACATCGATCGTATTGTAGAAGCTGCACCAGAAGTGCTTTCTCATAATATGGAAACGGTTCGTCGTTTAACACGAGAAGTTCGTATTCAGGCAAAATATGATCGTTCGTTAGAAGTTCTACGTTATGCAAAAGAAGCAGGTCAACGTCGTACAAAGACTGGAATCATGCTTGGTTTAGGTGAGTTTGAAGACGAAGTTTTTGAAACAATTCAGGAAGTTGCTGATGCAAATGTAGATGTCATTACAATTGGTCAATATTTACAACCAACGAAAAAACATTTACCTTTGAAAGAGTTTATCACGCCAGAACAATTCAAAAAATACGAAGATTTCGCACGTGGATTAGGATTCCGTCATGTAGAATCTGGACCATTAGTTCGTTCTTCTTACCACGCAGAGAAACATATTTTATAAATAGATTTATTTCATCATATTTTAAAGAGACACAAGCTATTATGTCTCTTTTTTGTTATATTTAAATCTTAATAACTAAATATGAAAAAACTAATTACACTTATTATATTATTTTCAAGTTTTGCAAATGCTCAGATTTATGAAGTAGAATATGAAACCCAGATTAAAGTAAAATACAATGAAAAAGGTTTAGATTTTTATAAAGAGATTTCTGATCCTGAAGTAAGAAAACAAAATATTGATCAGAATGAAAATCCTCTTGCTTTAGATTTTAAATTTATTTTGAATAAAGATGAAGCAAATACAATTGAATTACCAAAAGTTCAGAATGGGCAAGGACAGATTGTTTTTATCAAGAAAAGTGCACCATATATGTATTTTGGAACAACTTATTTCAATCATGCAAAACAAGAAACGTTGATGCAACAAGATGTTTATGGAAAAAAATATATTGTTTACGATAAAATAAATAATCTTGATTGGAAATTATCAAATGAAACAAAAAATATTCTCGGATATAAAGTACAAAAAGCAACAGCAAATTTTAATGACAGAATATTTGTAGCTTGGTTTGTTCCAGAAATGAAAACAGATTTGATGCTTATTAATTTCAAAAGTCCAGGGGGTTTAGTCCTTGATCTTGAAATTTTTTATGAAGATGAAATGGGGAAATATTTTGTAGTTTATAAAGCAAATTCCATCAAAGAAAAAACTAAATTCAAATTTATTGTTCCGACAAAAGGAAATAGAATTTCGAGCGATGAATTAGAGATAATTTGGGAAGATCTTGATAAAAAAAGAAATGAAGCTAATAATCAAGGAATAGAAAAAAAGGACTAATATGAAAAAAATAATCGCACTAATTATTCTGATTTCTAGTATTGCAAATGCTCAATTTTATGAAATTGAATACGCGAGGTACAACCTCAAATTCATTTTACGGATAAAGCTTTAGAAAATTTGAAACAATATTATCCAGATCAAAAACAACGTGAAGAATTTTTAGAATCTGCGAAAAAAATTCCTAAACAATTTTATAGTTTCAAATACAATGAAACCAAAAGCCAAACTTCTTATATTTTGAGAGTTGATAATACTCAAGAACCTTCACAAATGTCGATGGGAATTCGACCAGATATTGGGAGTAATCCGATATTTAGTTATAAAGAGAATTTATATTACTACGAAACGGATATGTTTACAGGTAATAAAATGGTGATATATGATTCTTTGCAAAAAGTGAATTTTGTAGAAACTAGAAAAACTAAAAATATATTGGGTTTTGGTGTAAAAGAAGCGATAACGAAATACAAAAACTATGATTTAATTGCTTGGTATGCGCCTCAAATTTCGTATGAATATTCGCCAGATAAATTTTATGGAACAAAAGGACTAATTTTAGAATTACACTATAAATTCATCAAAGATGATGTAGAAGTGATGATTTCTTGGATTGCTGTAAAGAAAAAAGAGTTGAAAAAATCACCAGTTTTCAAAATCAATAATCAATTGAAAAAAGTTTATCAAGCAGAATTTCTAAAAATGATCGAAGATTCAAATCAAATACAACGAGAAGCAGCTAACCAAGGAGTTGAAAAATAATAAAAGAATACATAACAAACTTGCTTAACTTTAAGCAAGTTTTTTTGTGTATGAAAATTAAAGCGACATTACTCACAATTGGTGATGAAATTCTTATCGGACAAATTGTGGATACAAATTCGGCATTTATCGCCAAACAATTGAATACGATTGGGATTGAAGTGGAAGAAATTATTTCTGTTCAAGACGAAATGAATCATATTATTGAAGCTTTCGAACGAGGAATTTCTAAATCAGATATTGTAATTGTTACAGGAGGTTTAGGACCGACAAAAGATGATAAAACCAAAGTAGCTTTGTGTCAATTTTTAGATTGTGAATTAATTCAAGAACCAAAAATTTTAGAGAATATTGTTCAATTATTTCAAACAAGAGGTTACACAAAAGAATTAAATAGTCTGAATCAAGATCAAGCTTTAATTCCAGAAAAATCTACATTTATTCAGAACAAATACGGAACGGCGCCATGTCTTTGGACTACTATTAATGATAAAATCATCATCAATTTGCCAGGTGTTCCTTTTGAAATGAAAGGTTTGATGCGCGATGAAATTATTCAAAGATTACAAAACCAATTTCAATCAGAAACTATTGTTCATCGTGATATTTTGATAAGTGGAATTCCTGAAAGTGATTTAGCAATTTTGTTAGAAGATTGGGAAAATAATTTGCCCGAATTTATTCATTTGGCGTATTTACCGAATCGAACTTCTATTGATTTACGATTTTCAGCGTTTGGAACAGATAAAGAATTTTTACAAAATGAAATTCAGCATCAAATCAATCAATTCAAATTAATTGCAGGAGAATTTCTAGTTTCTGAAAATTCAGGAAATGCGCAGCAAATTTTGGGTGATATTTTAAAAGAAAAAGGATTGACAATTTCGACTGCCGAAAGTTGTACTGGAGGAAATATAGCAAGTTTGATCACTTCTGTTTCGGGAAGTTCTGCTTATTATTTTGGAACAATAGTTTCATACGACACTTCGGTAAAAGTAAATTTGCTAAATGTGAATCAATCTGATATTGATGAATTTACAGTAGTTTCGGAACAAGTTGCTGAACAAATGGCAAAAGGTGTTCGAAATCAATTAAAAACGGATATTAGTATTTCTACAACTGGTGTCGCTGGTCCAAATAAAGGTGAAGATGGAAAAGAGGTTGGAACAGTTTGGATTTCGATTACAAATGGTCATTCAACATGGAATAAAAAATATTTTTATCCCTATTTAGATCGAGAAGATTTCATCAAAATTGTTTCGAATAATGCACTTAATTTGGCAATTCAGTTTGTGAGAGAGGAGTGTTAATAATTTTTTAGAAAATCACAAGCATTATGAATTAATAAATGAGAAATCGTAAAAAACTACTAAATAAATCTATCTGCCTAATCCTAGAAAATTCAAATGAAGAAGATGACATAAAAGTATATTATGGTAAAGTTTTAAAAGATAAAAATGAATCATATTATTTTACTGATAATTCATCAACAATACATTTAACTTTAGATGAAGAAGATTTAGACAATGCAAAAGTAATAACCCAAGAAAAACAGAAAGAAAATGAAATATTTAGAAATTGTGATTATTCTATTTGGATTATAGTTAATATAATAGAAATTGATGAACCAACAGATGACATGAAAAAAACTAATATGAAATGGGATTAATCCCTACTTTTACCACATGAAACAAAATATCATTTATAGTATCATTTTCTTTTTTGCGTTATTTGGACTAAAATATTTGTTCGATAAAAGCGATGTGCAAACAATGTTGGTTTATTCGGCAATTGGAACAGTTATCTTTTTTATTTATCGTGTTGTTGTAAGAAAAATGTTATACAAACAAAAAGACCAAGAAAACTAATTTCCTTGGTCTTTTTTTATTGCTTGCATTGCTTCTTCGATGTGCGTTTCGGCTACATTTGAAACAATGTGTTTGATTAATTTTCCTTGTTTATTGAATACAAAAGTTTCTCGTGGTGTGATTAATCCAAATTTCTTTTTAATTCCTAACAATTTCGACAACTTTGCACCTTTATCAGAAAGTAACGGAAAGTTTAGTTGATGTTTTGTATAAAACTTTTCGTGAGAAGATGTTGATTGTCCATTTATTCCAACAATCACAGCATCTAAAGCATTAAAATCTTCATTTACATCACGAAATTGACACACCTCTTTTGTACACATTGGCGTAAAATCCATTGGATAAAAGAATAAAATAAAATATTTTTTGTACAAAAATTCGTCCGAATTAAACCAATTTCCTTTGTTATCCTCCAACGAAAAAGTTGGTATGTGATCGCCTAATTTCATTCGCCTGCGTATTCTACAAAATTACGTGGAGTTTCGTATAAGGTTACTTTCAATTCTAAATCAGTTGCTAATTTTGCTCTAATTTTATTCCAAATCAAAATCACAATATTTTCGGCTGTTGGATTGACATTTTGAAATTCTTCAATATCAACATTCAGATTTTTATGATCCAAATAATCCTCAACTTCAACTTCGATAATTTTTCGTAATTCGTCCAAATTCATCACAAAACCAGTTTCTGGATCAACTTCGCCTTTCACCGCCACAATAATTTCATAATTGTGTCCATGATAATTTGGATAAGAACATTTCCCGAAAACTTCAAAATTCTGTTCATCACTCCAATTCTTGTTAAACAATCGATGCGCAGCGTTAAAATGTGCTTTTCTGTTGACAGTAACTTTCATCTGTATAAATTTTTATTCTTCGATATACGAAACGTAATGTTCAAAAATTATTTTGAACCAAGCTGTATAATTCTGAGGATTTTTTTCCATGTCTTTTTTCAAATCATCCAATTCTACCCAACGATATGCCATCACTTCATCAGGATTTAGCTTTGGTTCATCATCAAATGTTCCGATAAAAACATGGTCTAATTCATGCTCAATCAAATCATTTTCTAAATGTGCTTTGTAGATGAAATTAAATTTATATTCTAATTCACAATCAAATCCCATTTCTTCTCCCAAACGTCTGTGCGCCGCTTGTTCGTAAGTTTCATTATCGCGCGGATGACTACAACATGTATTCGTCCACAACGTTGGCGAATGATATTTGCTCGCAGCTCGTTGCTGAATCATCAATTCTCCTTTAGAATTAAATACAAAAACAGAAAATGCACGATGCAACAAACCAGCTATATGAGCCTGTTGCTTCTCCATCAATCCTAATTTTTGATCGTCCTGATCAACTAAAACTACAAATTCTTCCATAAAACAAAAATAGCCTTTTCTATAGGATTAAAAAAGAAGTTCGATTTCTTTGTGTTTAAATTCTCGCAATTCTTGATTGATTTCAATTAGTAAATTTCCTGCTTCATTTACATCTCTAATAATTCCGTCTACTTCTACTCCATCCAATCTAAAATGTGAGATTTCATCTTTTCTAAATAGATTATCTAAATAAGTTTGATGAATTTGTTCGAAATTTTTCTGTTCTAAAATTGGATATTCATTTTCGAAATGATGCATTAAATCTGCCAAAATTTCCTCGATGTCATATTCTTTGTCAGTTACTTTTCGAATAGATGTTGCTTTTGGTAAGTGATTAAAATCAGCTTGATTGACATTAATTCCAATTCCAATTACAGAATTCATAATTCCATTGGAACGATGATTTTCGATTAAAATTCCGCAAACCTTTTTATCATTTAAAATGATATCATTTGGCCATTTTACGTTGGATTTTGGATGAAATTGTTTTAAAAATAGACAAATAACATTCGAAATCCATTCGTTAAAATAAATTAATTCTTGAAAACTATAATCCGTTTTCAGCAAAAAACTAAAGGTTAAATTTTCTCCTGCGACAACTTTCCACTCATTTCCTGCGTAACCTTTTCCTTTTGTTTGATTTTTAGCATGTATGACAGTCCAACTATTGGCATCTTTTTTGGACAAATCCACCAAGAACTCATTCGTATTAGGCAAAGAATCAAAACTAATTAAATACATTTTTTTTACTATTTTTATAGAGTGGTTAAAGTTATTTTAAAAAGTTTAAACTTTAATAAGGATTCACTAAATTTGCGAATTACAAAATAAAAGATGATAGATACTCAATATACAAAAGACTTGCTAGATAGCATTGTTGACGGAATTACAAATGTTAAAGGAGAAGAAATTACAATTTTAGATTTACGCGAAATTGAAAATGCATTTTGTCAATACTTCGTTATTTGTACCGGAAACTCAAATACACAAGTTAGTGCTTTAGCAGGTTCGATTGAAAGAACTGTAAAAACAGAAATGTCAGAAAGACCTTTTCATGTAGAAGGAACGCAAAATAATCAATGGGTTTTGTTGGACTACACTAATGTTATTGTCCATATTTTCCAAAAAGAATACAGAGAATATTACGATATCGAAAGTCTTTGGGGTGATGCCGTAGAGACGCGTATCGAAATGGAATATTAATCATAACTGAAACCAAAAAAAATTGAAAAAAAATAATTTTAAACCTTCGGGGTTTAATCCTACATGGATATATGCCATTATTGGATTATTGCTGATTGCCTTTCTATTATTTTCTGATAATATTGGAGGTGCCGGCGGAACTACTAAAAACATAGACCGTACGACTTTCCTTTCTTATGTAGAAAAAGGTTACGTAAAAGAAGCCAATCTAGAAAAAGAATCAGGACGTGTAAGTGTATATTTAACGGACGCAGCTCTGAATACTGAAGAATTTAAAAAGTTTAAAAAATCAAACGAAACTTTAAATCCTTTTGCTACAGGTGCTCCAAACTTTATTTTCAATGTTGCTGATGCAGGAAATTTTGAAAAAGATTTTTATGCTAACGTAGAAAAGAGTCCGAATAAAACTGCCGTTCTTAACACACAAATTTCAAATGGTTTTGGAAGTTTGTTTATGAATCTTTTCATTTCATTAATTTTCTTCGGATTAATCTACTTCTTACTATTTAGACGAATGGGCGGAGGCGGATCTGCTGGAGGTGGCGGAGGAATTTTTTCTGTCGGAAAATCGAAAGCGAAATTATTTGAAGGTGATGATCATATCAAAACAACTTTCAAAGATGTTGCAGGTTTAGAAGGTGCAAAAGAAGAAATTGAAGAAATCGTTGAATTCTTGAAACACCCAGAAAAATTCACAAAATTAGGTGGACGTATCCCAAAAGGAGCCTTATTAGTAGGACCTCCGGGTACAGGTAAAACCTTATTAGCAAAAGCTGTTGCTGGAGAAGCGAAAGTTCCTTTCTTCTCATTATCAGGATCAGATTTCGTAGAAATGTTTGTGGGAGTTGGTGCATCTCGTGTACGTGACTTATTCAAAAATGCAAAAGAAAAATCTCCTTCAATTATCTTTATTGATGAGATTGATGCAATTGGTCGTGCGCGTGGAAAATCTAACTTTACAGGTTCTAATGACGAACGCGAAAATACATTAAACCAATTATTAACAGAAATGGATGGTTTCGGAACAGAATCTAACGTAATTGTGATTGCTGCAACAAACCGTGCTGATGTATTGGATAAAGCATTGATGCGTCCAGGTCGTTTTGACCGTATTATTCACGTTGATTTACCTGAATTAAACGAACGTAAAGAAATCTTCGCGGTTCACTTACGTCCATTAAAATTAGGAGAAGATGTTGAGATCGAATTTTTAGCAAAACAAACGCCAGGTTTCTCTGGTGCAGATATTTTCAATGTTTGTAATGAAGCGGCTTTAGTTGCTGCTCGTAAAAACAAAGAAGTCGTAGAAAAACAAGACTTTTTAGATGCTGTTGACCGTATTATTGGTGGATTAGAGAAGAAAAGTAAAGTGATTAAACCTTCTGAGAAAAAACGTATCGCTTATCACGAAGCTGGTCACGCTACAATTGGTTGGTTAACAGAACACGCTGCGCCATTGGTAAAAGTAACTATCGTTCCTCGTGGACGCTCATTAGGTGCCGCTTGGTATTTGCCAGAAGAAAGACAAATTACAACGACAGAACAATTGTTAGACGAAATGTGTATGACAATGGGTGGTCGTGCTGCTGAGGAAGTTGTTTTCAATAATATTTCTACAGGTGCATTAAGTGATTTGGAAAAAGTAACAAAACAAGCTTCTGCAATGGTAAGTATTTACGGATTGAACAAAGAAGTTGGTAATGTTTCTTATTACGATTCATCTGGACAAAATGAATATGGTTTCAGCAAGCCTTATTCAGAACAAACTGCTCAGGTAATTGATAAAGAAGTAAAAACAATGATCGAAGCTCAATATGATAGAGCAAAAGATATTTTACGTGAACATCGCGATCAATTAGATGTTTTAGCTCAAAAATTAATTGAGAAAGAAGTTATCTTTAGAGAAGATTTGGAAGAAATTTTCGGACCAAGAAAATTTGTAAGCGAATTGGATCAAATCGAAGAAAAACAAGAAGAAGCTATAGAAGCTGGTCCAGAACAAGTGATTCAACCAGAAGCTGGAAATGATATTTAATCAAATTCATTCAAAATAACAGAAAAAATCGTCCAAATCGGACGATTTTTTTTTTACTTCTTATTATATTGTTAAAAATTATTACCTTTAGGCTGTAATTGATTAATTTCATATAAAATCATGAGTTTTCATGTGGAAAGCAATTAAAAACCTACTTAAAAAAGCTACTGAAAAATCAGCAGAGAATTCAGATGATAATCACATTGATTTGTTTCATCCAAATTATGCTGACCAAAAGATTTCTATGGACGAAGTTTTTGCTACAAACTTTAATGTAGGTGGTGGACATTTTTTATTTTGTGATAATATAGAAGAAGCATCTAAAAACCTTAAAGAAATTGTCAATTACGAAAATGTGACCGAATTAATTTGTCCTGATCCGAATTTACAACAGGTTCTTAATTCAGTCAATATTCCTTTTGTCGAAAACCCATGCGATTCTCGTTATACACTTAGTTTTCTTGGTTGCGAATTTCTGATTGCTTTTGATGGAAGTATTATGTTATCGGCACATCAAACTTATGGTAGAAATATTGCTGATTTTCCGTCAAATTTTATTATCTATGCACGCCCGTCACAATTAGTGGAAAATGTGAGCGTGGCATTACAGAAATTACGAACATTAAAAAAAGATAACCTTCCATCTAAAATAACTTCGATTCGTGGAAAAAATATGCACAAATTTCCGAACGTAGACAATGCGAAGAATATTTATTTGTTATTGGTTGAAGATTAGCTATGAAAAATTTAGCAATTAGAGCTTTCTCTGGACTTATTTACGCACTTATTATATTTTTCGGGACAACGATAACCCCAAAAGGTTTGATTGTTTTGATGATGGTTTTTGGACTTTTTTGTTTGTACGAATTTTTTAAAATTACTAATCTTACCAATAAACTTTATCAATTAGGTGCACTTTTAGTCGCATTAGTTGTTTTTGGATATTATGGAAAAGAATTTTTAGAAGCTTTTGAAACTTCAAATCATTACTATTTTCATTTAAGAAGTTTATATTTCATCATTCCGGTTTTATTTGTTTTTAGTATTTATATTATTTTCAAATCAACCAACGAATTGTTGAACGATTTTGGAAAAGCTACTTTAGGATTAACATACGTTATCGCACCATTTGCCTTAGCCTTAACTTTACCTAGTTTTGATTATAATTTAGGCGAAAAAGTGATGCATTACGAAGTATTTTTCGTTTTCTTATTACTTTGGTGTAGTGATACATTTGCATATTTAACAGGAAACTTAATTGGAAAACACAAATTAGCACCTAAAATTTCGGGAGCAAAAACGTGGGAAGGTTTTTTTGGAGGAATAGTTTTTACTTTATTAGCTGGATTTTTGATTCAGAAATATTTTGGAGAAAACTTGCACGGAAACTGGATGATTATTGGTTTGATTGTTGCTGCATTAGGTCCATTAGGAGATTTGACAGAATCTAAATTAAAACGATTTTTCAATGTAAAAGACAGCTCTAACCTTATTCCAGGACATGGTGGTTTTTTAGATCGATTAGATAGTTTTATATTTGTCGTACCATTTGTTTATTTATATTATTTATTAGTATATACTTTATGAAACTTCACAGAGAAGGAACAGCAATTTTGATAGGTTGCTTAATTTTATTTGCAATCGCTACAGGAGTATTACATTACTTTTTTCCTGTATATGGTTTTTACTTTGCCTTACCATTATGGATACTTTACGGATTTATCGTTTGGTTTTTTAGAAACCCAATTCGTGAATCAGATTCGTCAGAAAACTGCGTAATCGCACCAGTTGATGGAAAAGTTGTTGTATTAGAAGAAGTATTTGAAAGCGAATTTTTGAATCAAAAATGTATTCAATTATCAATTTTCATGACACCTCTTAATGTACATGTAACGCGTTATCCTGTGAATGGAAAAGTGATTTATTCGAAATATCATCCAGGAAAATTTTTGGTTGCATTTCATCCAAAATCATCAGAATTAAATGAAAGAACAACTGTTGTTGTAGAAAATGCAGATCATACAAAAGTTCTTTTCAGACAAATTGCAGGTGCAGTTGCGCGAAGAATTGTTTGTTACAGTAAAGAGAATGACGATGCTGTTGCGGGTAAAGAATATGGTTTTATCAAGTTCGGATCGCGTGTTGATATCTTTTTACCACTTGATACAGAGATCAATGTAAAGGTTGGAGATAAAACAAAAGGTGGAATTCAGAAAATTGCACAATTGAAATAAATCAGTTAGTTGAACTCAATGTTTTTAACTAATTTTGTCAAAACAATATATAATAATATACCCATACAATAAATTTGTAAGACATGAAAAAATTAATTCTTTTAGTAGCTGTTGCAGCATTCGCTACTTCTTGTAACTCTAAAGCAAGTGTAAATCACGGAGTTCTTCCAGTTGTTCACGAACCAGCTACTGCAGAAGAAATGCACCACAAATCTGAAGCTGCTCACGAAGGTCACGGAAAACATGAGGAAGCTGTTGAAGAAAAACACGAAGAAGTGAAAGATTCTACAAAAACGGCAGAAACTCCGAAAGTTGAGAAAAAAGATACTGTAAAAGCTGGTCATTAAGATTCAGCTTTTTTTGTTTTTATAGATTTATAATCTGTTTATCATCGCCTATTACATAATTTTTATTTTTAGGACGAATATAAAATGAACGTAAAGAAGAGTTATTTTCAGAAATGATTGATAAAATCTCTTGATAAGTAAACAAACTTGTATCAATTGCAATATGATTATTTGATAAAGATTTGAAATCTGATTTCTTATTTATCCAAAATAAATCTTCTGCATTTACTTCTATTTTAGAAGTATTTTTAGGTGAATGTAAAGAAAATTTAAATAATTGAATTAAATATTTAATCAAAATTCCCGAACGTAAAAGTTGATAATGCAACCAATTTTTTTGATAATATTTCGCTAAGAAAATCATCATGGCTTCAAAAAAATGTTTATAATATTTTTTATCTTTTTTCGTACTTTCTCCCTTGTAATGTAAAACCGTTATATCTCCTTTATAATAATTTTTATAACCAGCCAATTCTGCACTAAAAGACAAATCTATATCTTCTCCATACATAAAATAACGTGGATCAAATCCTCCAATTTCCTGATAGATTTTCTTCGTGGTGAACATAAAAGCACCAACTAAAATTTCGCAAGGAGCAATTTCAAATTCACTAACTTCTAACTTGTAATAATTATTTTTCTTTGAATGATTAAATCGACTATACAACTTAGAAAATGAATTTTTAGCTGTCGGAATATTACGTTTTGATTCTGGATGAAAATTGCCGTTTGTATCCATCATTCGTATTCCCACAAAACCTATTTTTTCTTTCGACTGATGAAATTCAACCAAAGATTCGAATAAATTCTCTGGAAGAATTGTATCTGGATTAAGAATTAGAATATATTCTCCCAAAGCATTCTCAACCCCAATATTATTCGCTTTTGCAAAACCAAGATTTTCTTTTTGAAGTAAAAAGTTTACAGTAGGAAAAGTTTTTTTTAGGAATATAAAATCAATTTCCGATGAATTATTATCAATTACAATTATTTCGCCATCTACATTTTTTAAAGCTTCCTGACACGAATCAAGACAAAGCTCTAAATGTTTTGGCGCATTATAACTAACAATAATTATCGATAATTTCATCTAAAATTTATTTTCTGAATACGGGATTCGATGTTGTATAGAACGAACCAACGTCGCTTCGTCTGCATATTCTAACTCATCTCCTACACCAAGACCTCGTGCAATGGTAGAAAAAATAATTTCGGCATTCTTTAATTGTCTGTACAAATAGAAAACAGTTGTATCTCCTTCCATTGTCGAACTTAAAGCAAAAATTATTTCCTTCACATTTTCATTTTGAACACGATCAACCAACGTTTGAATATTCAATTGACCAGGTCCAATGCCTTCCATTGGAGAAATCTTTCCTCCTAAAACGTGATATTGTCCTTTAAATTGTCCTGTATTTTCAATCGCCATCACATCACGCACATCTTCCACTACACAAATTATAGTTTCTTCTCTCAATGGATTGTTGCAAATATCACAAACCTCATCATCAGAAATTGTATGACAATGTTGACAATATTTAACATCATCTACCAAATGAGAAAGCGCTTCGGATAAAGCTGTCGTTTGAGATTTGGGACGATTTAGCATATGTAAAACAAGTCGCAAAGCTGTTCTCTTTCCTATTCCTGGCAAATTTGACATCTCTTCTACAGCTCGCTCTAAAACCTTGCTTGGGTAATTCATTCGTTCAAAAAATTATAGACAACAAATTTACAATTTTATCTTCGGAAAATTAATCTATCATCATTCACTCAAAAATATTAAATTTGGGCTTATTTACTAAATAAATTATGAACTCAACAATTTTACTACTTTGTGTTATCGTATACTTTGTAGGACTTTTAGTGATCTCTTACTTCACCAGTCGAAATTCTGACAATCAATCTTTTTTTAACGGAAACAAAAAAAGTAAATGGTGGTTGGTGGCTTTCGGAATGATTGGGACAAGTCTTAGTGGCGTTACCTTTATATCAGTTCCAGGAACGGTCGGAAAATTAACTGGTTCTGAATATATTTATGGAGGATTCGAATACTATATGATGGTGATCGGATTTTTTCTTGGTTATTTTATTGTCGCGGGTGTATTACTTCCGCTCTATTACCGTATGAATCTGACCTCGATTTACACGTATTTAGGAAAACGTTTCAATGTTGAAGCACATAAAATGGGATCGGTTTTCTTTATTATTTCCCGTGGAATTGGCGCAACAGCACGTTTATATTTAGTTGTAAATGTGTTACAAATATTTTTATTAGACAATTTAGGCGTACCATTTTGGGCTACAACATTTGTCTTATTATTGATGATATTATTGTACACGTTTGAAGGTGGAGTAAAAACAATTGTCGTAACAGATACCTTGCAAACATCGTTTATGATCATTAGTTTGATTGCTTGTATTTGGTTTATCCTTTCGCATCTTAATTTATCTGTTGGTGAAGCTTACGATATGATGCAAGCCAAAAATTATACGCATTTCATTAACTTTGATCCAAATTCGAAAACGTATTTCTTAAAAACTATTTTGGGCGGAATGTTTATCACAATTGCTATGACTGGTCTTGACCAAGAAATGATGCAAAAAAATATTTCGGTTGATAATCTTCAAAACTCAAAAAAGAATATGTTGACGTTCGCTGGAACATTATTGATTGTGAATTTAGCGTTCCTATTTTTGGGCGGATTGCTTTATTTATACGCAATGAGCGAAGGTGGTTTTTATACTACTGATGGTTTCTTTATGGAACAAGGCGGACAAAATATTATGGGTGATGATATGTTTCCTGCACTTTCGCTTTTAGGACATCATTTCCCAATGATTATTTCTGTAATTTTTATCATCGGATTAATTTCTGCTTTATTTCCTTCTGCCGATGGTGCTTTAACAGCGGTTACAAGTTCATATTGTGTCGATTTATTAAACATCAACGAAAACAAAGAAAAATCAGAAAAAGAAAAGAAAAAGATTCGTATTCGTGTTCACTTGATTTTCACGGTAGTTTTCTTTATCTTGATTATGGTTTTCAAAGCGATTAACAACAAATCTATTGTTTATCTTGTGATGGAAATTGCAGGTTATACATACGGACCGTTATTAGGATTATTTGCTTTCGGAATTTTAACGAAACGTAACATTTACAAAAAATATTCAATTATTACAGTTGCGATTTTAGCGCCTATTTTTACCTATATCATCAACGAATTAGTGATCAATTTTACCGATTACAAAATTGGTGTTGAATTAATCATTCTGAATGGTTTATTAACTTTTATCGGTCTATGGTTGGTAAGTTCTAATCGTCAAAAAGAAACAATTATTCATTCATAATCAGAACAATTAACACTCTACAACTATGAAAAAAATCGCCATTATTGGAGCAGGAAATTTAGGAATTTCTATAACAGAGGGTTTAATTAAGAATAAAGCATTCGATCCAAATCAAATTATCGCTACAAGAAATAATTTGAATCAAATTGAACATCTTAAAAAGCTTGGTGTAACGATTACAAATGATAATCATTTTGCTGTAAAAGAAGCTGATTATATTCTGTTGTGTGTAAAACCGTACAAAGTGGAAGAAGTTTTGACGCAATTAAAAGACGATTTTACGACCAATAAAATATTAATTTCAGTTGCAACAGGAATTTCATTGCAAACGTATCAAAATATTTTATCACAAGGTATGTCAATTTTTCGTGCAATGCCTAATACAGCTGCTTCTGTGGAAGAATCGATTACATGTATTTGTGGAAATTCGAAAGATGAAAACATTTTAAATGAAATCAAAACGATTTTCAATCCAATTGGCGAAACAGTTGTTATAAATGAGGAGTTGATGAATGCAGCGACTGTAATTGGCGCTTGCGGAATTGCTTATGTTTTACGATTTATAAGAGCAATGATTCAAGGTGGAATCGAAATTGGATTTGACACACAAACTGCTACAAAAATTGTGACACAAACTGTAAAAGGAGCTGCTGAATTATTAATAGAAAACGGTTTGCATCCAGAACAAGAAATTGATAAAGTGACGACACCAAAAGGTTGTACGATTGCTGGATTAAATGAAATGGAACATCAAGGATTTAGTTCTGCTTTAATAAAAGGAATTAAAACTTCTTTTGATAAAATATAATTATGGAAAAGAAATTAAAATTAATCTGGGATTTTTATGGTCCCGATGCTATACCAACTGCAAAACATCATGCAGTTCACCTGAAACAATACGCAGAAAAAGAAAAGTTACAAAGTACATTTTCTGAATTTGTAGAGGTTGAACCAGAATATGCAGTTGCTTATTTGGTGGTGGTAGAATCTGAAATGATACAAGTTCGTGACGCTTTGATCCCTCACCGTGGCGAATGGCATTCGGAAGAAGAATAAATAAAAAAGACGAAGTTTAGCTTCGTCTTTTTTATTGTTTTAAAAATCGCATAAAATCTCCTCCCCAATTGTAGTGATTTATGTTCTACGATTTTTTTGCCCTACAAAAAAGGATTATTTTTGTTCAAATTTTTATAAACAAACAATGACACTTCAAGAACTTCAAACACAAGTACAACAAACAAGGAGAGATATTTTGAGAATGGTACATGCCGTAAATAGTGGACACCCAGGTGGATCATTAGGTTGTGCAGAATATTTTGCTGCATTATACGGTAAAATCATGACTTACTCTACAGACTTCTCTATGGACGGAAAAGGAGAAGATTTATTCTTCTTATCAAACGGTCACATTTCACCAGTTTTCTACAGCACATTAGCTCGTTCAGGATTTTTCCCAGTAAGCGAATTAGCTACATTCAGAAAATTAGATTCTCGTTTACAAGGTCACCCAACAACACACGAAGGTTTACCTGGAATTCGTATCGCTTCTGGTTCTTTAGGACAAGGCTTATCTGTTGCTTTAGGTGCTGCGCAAGCAAAAAAATTAAACAACGACGATAAATTAGTTTACACATTACACGGTGATGGTGAATTACAAGAAGGTCAAGTTTGGGAAGCTTTTATGTATGCTGCTGGTAAAAAAGTAGATAATGTAATTGCAACGATTGACTACAATGGTCGTCAAATTGATGGTGACACAGACCACGTTTTACCTTTAGGAGATTTGAAAGCTAAATTAGAAGCTTTTGGATGGATTGTTTTAGAAGAAAAAAATGGAAATGACTTAGAAAAAGTAATTGCTATTTTAGAAGAAGCTAAAACATTAACAGGAAACGGAAAACCAGTTTCAATTTTATTACACACAGAAATGGGTAATGGAGTTGATTATATGATGGGAAGCCACTCTTGGCACGGAAAAGCGCCTAACGATGAGCAATTAGCATTTGCATTAGAGCAAAATCCTGAAACTGAATTGACAGATTATTAATAATTTGAATACAACCACAATACTATGAAAACGTTATTTTATTCTATACTTACGCTTTGTTCTTTGACAGCCTTTGGGCAGGAAAAAACATATTCTTTTGACAAAAAAGTATCGTACAAAATCAATTTACCAGAAGAATATCAAACTTATTTGGATGGTCAAAAAGATTTATCTTTTGTAACCTATATTTCTAAAGACGCTGTTTTAGGAACTTCGGAAGGAGGTCCTTACACTTCAGGAAGCTTCAGTAAAGATGCTTTCTTTATCAACAACAGCAAGTTTTTCGAAGTCTATGCCAATTCATTAGAAAATCAATTATCGATAAAAGCACCTTATTATTATGAAGGCATGTCGGATGATAGTTTAAAACCTTATTCGGATAATTTGTTCGAGAAATTTATTTCAGTTAAAAATCTAAATTCATCTACAACGATCAATGGATACAAGTGTAATGAATACGAATTAACATCTAAAACAGATTTCGAAACAAAATCTTCTACATTATGTGTTGATGAAAAAAATGCAATTAATAACGTTGCGATTATGTTTCCTCAAACAAAACTGAAAGGTCTTTTGATACGATATGACGCAGGAGATTTTAATGGATTAACAATTCAAAATATTGCAAATTCTAACGTAAAAGTAACTTTTGATGAGAAAAAAGAAATCGAAAGTTTTACTAACGAATTGGCAAAAAAGAAACAAGAATACGATAACATGATGTCGTCTGTAGATACGGCTTATGCAGCCGAAGCAGTAGCTTATTCACCAGACAATCGTTACGAGGATCCTATTATTAATTATTACAATTATCAAACATCAGAAAGTGATAACGTAAATAGTCTTTTTGGAACTGTTGCTTCATTAAATTATAGCTTGATTTATAATGATAGTGATTATGATGGAAATCCTGATATAGAGCGTTCTAAAGCTTTGGCAACTGCGCAAGGTTCTACAAATCAATTGGTAAAACAATTCAAAAAGAATAAATTAGCAAACAAAAGCGAAGTAAAAGAATTAAATAACCTTTTCAAAACGTATTTCGATGATGCTAAAAAGTTTAAATTAACAGAAGTTTCAACAGATTATGATGAAGCGGCTGTAGCAGTAGATTCTGCTGTTGCTGCAACAGAAGTTAGTTTAGCCGAATATTATGATCCTTATACATCTGCTTACAAAACGACAGATATTAGCAAAATCGATTTGGCAATCGACAATCCAGACATTCAAGATTTCATGAAAGTTGCACCAGAACATTGCAAAAATTTGAAAGCTAAAATTCCGACTTTTACAGATAAAGATTTAGGAAATTTGGTTTACAATTACGCAGGACAAGTGTGCGATATGTACATTTATCAAAGCGGAAGTGTTGCTCTTTCGGGAACAATTGATGCAATAAGAAAAAGTGTTTTAGAAATCAATAACAAATATGATAAACTGAAAAAAGAAGACAAAGATAAGTTAACTACTTTCTTGAATTCTTTGGATTAATACTTATCAAATCAATTCGATAATGAAAAAATCAATCAGTTTTATATTAACGCTTTTTACATGTTTAACTTTCGCTCAAATGCAATCGTATAAATTCGAAAACGTTATTCAATATCGTATCAAAAGTGATTTCTATTCAGATTTTTTGGACATTTTATCAACCAAAGATTACAAAGCACATTTGATGATTACGCGAACACCGATGGGAAACTTCGCTTCATTAAAAGTAAACGACAATATGTATTCTGTTTACAGCGAAGAAGAAAATCCGAAGGTTTTTAAAATTGATTTCGAAGGCACAAAAGATTTATTAGGAAATTCTTTTTTAGCGACTAATAATCCAAGTTTAACAAATTCCGCAATCGGAAATAGTTATGTTGCGAATAGAACTGGTCAAAAAGAAACGATTCTAAATAAACAATGTGAAGTGTATAACATTTTCAGAAAAGATAATGACAACGACAATGGTACAGAAATTTGCATCGATACAAATTCTAACATCAACACCGTTCCGTTTATCAATTCTGAACTAAATTTGAAAGGCTTGATTTATCGAGTTGGACATAATATTGTGTTAGAAAATGTTGAAATCTTAGAAAATTGGATAAAAAAGAGCGCCGAAGAGGAAGAAGAAATTAATGTTTCGCCAAATGATTTTATTTATCAATTTGATGAAAAAACAGAAGTAGAAAAATACAAAAACGAATACAAAAAACAAAAACAATGATAGACTTAACATACACAGAAAAAAAAGATACACGTAGTGGATTCGGAGATGGATTGACAGAGTTAGGAAGAACAAATCCTAACGTTGTTGCATTGTGTGCTGACTTGATTGGTTCATTGAAAATGGATCAATTTATCAAAGAAAACCCAGAGCGTTTTTTCCAAATTGGTATTGCTGAAGCAAACATGATGGGAATTGCTGCAGGTTTGACAATTGGAGGTAAAATTCCTTTCACAGGAACTTTCGCTGAATTTTCTACAGCTCGTGTGTACGATCAAATTCGTCAATCTATCGCTTACTCTAACAAAAATGTAAAAATCGCTGCATCGCACGCTGGTTTAACATTAGGAGAAGATGGTGCAACTCACCAAACATTAGAAGATATTGGTTTGATGAAAATGTTACCAGGAATGGTGGTTATCAATCCTTGTGATTACAATCAAACTAAAGCGGCTACAATTGCTGCAGCTGAATACGAAGGTCCTGTTTACTTACGTTTCGGACGTCCTGCTGTTCCAGTTTTCACGCCAGCTGACCAAAAATTTGAAATTGGTAAAGGTATCTTAATGAACGAAGGTTCTGATGTAACAATTGTTGCGACAGGTCATTTAGTTTGGGAATCTTTAGTTGCTGCTGCTGAGTTAGAAAAAGAAGGAATTTCTTGTGAGGTAATCAATATTCATACTATCAAACCATTGGATGAAGAAATTATCTTAAACTCTGTAAAGAAAACAGGAAAAATTGTAACAGCTGAAGAACACAATATTTTAGGTGGTTTAGGAGAATCTGTTGCAAGAGTTTTAGCACAAAAATTACCAACAAAACAAGCTTTTGTTGCGGTTAATGATAAATTTGGTGAATCTGGAACACCTTCAGATTTAATGAAAAAATATGGAATCGATTCTACTGCTGTAATCGAGAAAGTAAAATCTTTACTTTAATTCCATTATAATATTAAAAAGGAGCTAAAAATTTAGCTCCTTTTTTTATAGGTTAAATATAAATAGGTTGGTTGAAAAAAGCAAAACTGCTTTAATCCTATAGATATTTTGCAAAATTAGTTTATATTGCTAATTCAAAAAATACTCATTTAATGGTATTTTATTAATCTTTTACTTGTAAGCATATGAAAAAAGCAAATCAAAAATCTATAACTGAATATGCAAGTATTGTAAAAAAATTGTGGAGTGAAAATACAGATAGTAGAACCTTTAACGAAAAAGATGAGAGTTTTCAATCGATTAATGATTATTTACAAACTTTAGGAAGTCTTGCTCTTGGTGAATCTTTCATGTATTTTATCAGTCCTAATTCTGCAACTTTCGAATATGTATCTCCTCAATGCGAGGATATTTTGGGTTATCTACCTAACGAATACACTGCTGAATTATGCGTAGAAATCGTACATCCAGATGATTTGCAACATGTAATTGATATTCAGCAACGAATTTCAAATTTCAGTATGGAAATTGTTCCAGAAGAAAGAATCAATTATAAATTCACCTATGATTTTCGTGTGATAGATAAAAAAGGTGAAATTCATCAAATTCATTTGCAACATTTCTTTTACGAATTAAGTAAGAATTTTTTACCAAATCGAGTTTTTTGCTTAGCGACTGACATCACACAAATAAAGGTTGGAGGGAAACCGACCATGCATATTTACAACATCAAAGATGGATTGAATAATCTTCTTAATTCAAAAACAAATTCATCTTTACAACTTACAAAAAAAGAAACGGAGATTATAGAATTTCTGATCAAAGGTTACACAAGTCAGGATATTGCTGATGCAATTGGCTTAAGTAAACATACTATTGATACACATCGAAGAAATATTTTGAAGAAAAACGATTGTTCTAATACATCAGAATTATTTAGTCTTTACTTCAAAAAATAGAAAAAAGCAAGCCGATAAGCCGGGTTCTGTCACCTTAATAAATCAAGATGCTTTGTCATTTATCTAGTATTTTAGTTACCTAAAATATCAATCTGCCTACCCCCCAGCAACGAACGAGTAGCTCTTAACTGCTGGTATACATGGCATTGCTCCGCATAGAGTTTACCTGGTTTCACTACAGCCGAACTGTACATACTTTCTGTTGCACTTGTCCTCGCCTCTCGACGGACGGGCGTTACCCGCTATGCTTACTCTTTGGAGCCCGGACTTTCCTCTTCACATACATGAAGCGACAAAGTGGCTTGCTGAGCGCAAATGTACGGCAAAAGTTACCGAAATAAAAAAGGCTTGAACATTTTTGTTCAAGCCTTTCTATTATAGAAACTTAGAAATTATTCTGATTTTTCTTCTTTCGTTTTTCCTTTTACAGAAATTTTAACGCCATCTTTTGCTTCATTTAAGTCAAGGATTAATTCATCTCCTTCACTAATTACAGCGTTGATGATTTCTTCTGCCATTGGATCTTCGATGTATTTCTGAATAGCACGTTTCAACGGACGAGCTCCATAATCTTTATCAAATCCTTTGTCTGCGATAAAATTCTTCGCTTCCTCTGTTAATTCAATATGATAATTTAAAGCTGTTAAACGCTCTATTAAACTTGCCAATTCAATATCGATAATTTTCATGATATCTTCTTTTGTTAATGAATTAAAGAAGATAATATCATCAATACGATTCAAAAATTCTGGCGCGAAAGCACGTTTTAAAGCTGTTTCAATTGTTGATTTTGCGCGTTCATCGGCAGAATCTTTCTTAGATGAAGTTCCAAATCCGACACCATCTCCAAACTCTTTCAATTGTCTTGTACCAATGTTAGACGTTAAAATGATAATCGTATTACGGAAATCAACTTTACGACCTAAACTATCAGTTACATGACCATCATCCAAAATTTGTAATAAAATATTGAATACATCTGGATGCGCTTTCTCAATCTCATCTAACAAAATTACCGCATATGGTTTACGACGAACTGCTTCAGTCAATTGTCCACCTTCTTCGTAACCAACGTAGCCCGGAGGTGCTCCAACTAAGCGAGAAACGGCAAATTTCTCCATGTATTCTGACATATCGATACGAATTAATGCATCGTTAGAATCAAAGATTTCTTTCGCCAAAACTTTCGCTAATTGTGTTTTACCAACACCCGTAGTTCCTAAGAAAATGAATGAACCAATTGGTTTATTTGGATCTTTCAAACCTGCACGATTACGTTGAATTGCTTTCACAACTTTCGTTACCGCTTCATCTTGACCAATTACTTTTCCTTTCATTAACTCATTCATCTGAGCCAATTTTTTCAATTCTTTTTCAGCTACACGATGTACAGGAACGCCAGACATCAACGAAACAACTTCCGCTACATTTTCTTCTGTAACTGTTTCACGATTCTCTTTCGATTCTTGTACCCATTTTGCTTGCTCACGTTTCAAATCACTTTCTATTTGTTTCTCTGAATCACGTAAACGAGCAGCTTCTTCGTATTTTTGAGATTTTACAACTTTCGTTTTCTCTTCGCGAACTTCTTCTAATTTTGCTTCAAGATCTAAAATTTCTTGAGGAACTTTTATATTCTTGATATGCACGCGAGAACCCGCTTCATCTAAAGCATCAATCGCTTTATCTGGCAAGAAACGATCTGTAATATAACGTGTTGTCAAATTTACACAAGCTTGCAACGCTTCATCTGTATAATTTACATTATGATGCGCTTCATACTTATCTTTGATATTATGTAAAATCTGTAATGTTTCTTCTGGAGTTGTTGGTTCAACCATCACATTTTGAAAACGACGAACTAATGCACCATCTTTTTCAATATATTGACGATATTCGTCCAACGTTGTTGCTCCAATACATTGTAATTCACCACGCGCCAAAGCAGGTTTGAACATGTTAGAAGCGTCTAAAGAACCCGTAGCTCCTCCTGCTCCAACAATTGTATGTAACTCATCAATGAAAAGAATAATATCATCATTTTTCTCTAATTCATTCATGATTGCTTTCATACGCTCTTCAAATTGTCCACGATATTTAGTTCCAGCAACTAATGATGCTAAATCTAATGTTACCACACGTTTGTTGAACAATACGCGCGAAACTTTACGTTGTACAATTCTTAACGCTAAACCTTCTGCAATTGCAGATTTACCAACACCTGGCTCTCCAATTAACAATGGATTGTTCTTTTTACGACGAGAAAGAATTTGCGAAACACGTTCTATTTCTTTTTCGCGTCCAACTACAGGATCTAATTTTCCTTCTTGCGCAATCGCTGTCAAATCTCGTCCGAAATTATCTAAAACTGGTGTTTTACTTTTCGAAGTAGGTTTACTTGTAGATGCACGCTCAAAATCGTTATCAGAATCACCTCCATCAAAAGATGGATTTTCTGCACGAGGAGATTGAATTTCCTCATCTTGAAATTGAAATTTGAATTCCTCCTTTACTGTATTGTAATCAATATCCAACTTATTCATCAATTTTGTAATCGGATCGTTTTCATTACGAAGAATACACAATAATAAGTGAATTGTATTTACAGTCGGACTTTTAAACAATTTTGCTTCTAAGAATGTTGTTTTCAACGCTCTTTCAGCTTGTTTTGTCAAACTCAAATTTTTTATATTATTACCTGGAGTTTCTTTTGCTGGGTTTAGGTTTTCTATTTTTTGACGCATTTCGTCTAAATCGACATTCAATGCTTCTAAGACAGAAATGGCTTTCCCTTCACCGTCGCGAATAATCCCCAACAGAAGGTGTTCCGTTCCTATTTGGTCGTGGCCTAATCTCAACGCTTCTTCCTTACTATAAGAAATAACGTCTTTTACTTGTTGTGAGAAATTATCGTTCATTTTATTATTTAAGCTGTCTTTAACAAATATAATTATTCTGATAGACTATAGCATAAATTATGCCTATGTCCGAAATGATTTGATGATTCCTTAAAATAACGAATTATTGTCTATTAATTTCAAAATAGCTGACAATATTTCATATCAATTCTTAAAGAATTCATAATAATTTGAGAGATAGATGTCGTTGCTAAAAAATCGTACAAATCACCTTTTTTCATTTTCAAATCATCGTGAAGTTCTAAAATTTCTTCGGATTTTAAATCATTATTTTGATTAAAAATTTCATCAATTTCATTTCTTCTTTCAGGACTGTACAATGTCGACGAACACCATGTCACAATTTTTTCTTGCGAAATATCTTTTACGCTCAGTTTATTTTCATTCCAAAACAAAAGGTAAGCATTTTTAGTTAGTCTTTCAAAAACAAAAATTGTAAAAGGTGCGATTCCTGACAAATTTTCCGAATTAATAAACTCATTTACAGAATTATATTTCAATAAATCTAATAAAATAATTCCTCTACTTTCTCTGTATTTTTCTTTGAAATGCATTGGTTTTTCGATTCCTCCATTCAAAATACACGCAACATATTGTTCCGAATAAAAAATCCAAGTTCCATTTGCGCGCTCATCTACAGGCGAAAAATAAGTTTTATCAAAACGCTTTTGCTCCACAATCTCTTTAGAAGAAGAACGATTTATTTCCTCATCTCGGTTGTGCGTCAACACAAATTCATCCTCATTTCTGTAAAAACTGATTATACACATCTCATTTTTCAATTTAGTTCAAATGTAAAAATTTATCTTTGCAAAGAATTATGAGTATTCAGAAAACTATAGCGCATTCCTTTGATGAAATGAAATCGATTCTTTTGCAATTTGACGATCTGTCTTTTCAAAAGGAATTAGAAATCATTTCTGGTGCTTCTGTTGGTCAACATTTTCGTCATATTATCGAGTTTTATTCGTGCTTTTTACAAGCGCAAAAAAACAATTGTATTTGTTATGATGATAGAGAGCGAAATCGTGCTTTAGAAAATTCGGTTGTTGAAAGTTTGAATACGCTGAATCATCTAAAATCACAAATAGAACGTTTAGATTTAGAAAAAACAATTCAGCTAAAACAGAATTATTACGGAGAGAATTTCACAATTAATACCACAAATTATCGCGAATTAATGTATTGTTTTGATCATAGCATTCATCATTTTGCGTTGATTAAAATTGCGATCGAAACTCATTTTTCAACGATTAAAATTCCACAAAATTTTGGAATTGCATCTTCTACAATTGCTTTTCAAAATCAAGAAAAATGAATCCGAAAATAACAAAATGGACACGATACGAATTTTGGCCATTCTGGTTATTTTATGCGCCATTGACACCTTGGTACATTTATAAAATCTTTCAAACAGGCGCTCCAGCTTACTTTTGCTCGGCAAATCCTACAATGAAATGGGGCGGATTTATTGATTATTCTAAAATTGATTTACTCAATCAAATTGATAAAAATTATAAGCCAAAAACCATTTTTTTTGAAGAATTTACAACGCAAGAAATTCCGTTTGATTTTCCTTTTATTGCGAAACCAAATCTTGGTGAACGTGGAATTGGTGTTGAATTAATCAGAAATAAAATTGATTGGAAAAATTATTTAGAACAAAATAATCGCGATTTAATTTTACAAGAATATATTCAATCAAACTTTGAATTTGGTGTTTTCTATGTTCGATTACCAAAAGAAAAAAATGGTAAAATACTTTCTATAACAGCTAAAGATTTTTTGACGTTTACAGGTGATGGAAAATCAACATTGAAAGAATTAATCGAACAAAATTTAAGAGCTTTTTATCGAAAAGAGTATTTGTTTAAACGTTTTCAAAACGAACTAAATTCAGTTCTGCAAAAAGATGAAAAATTATTGGTTGAACCAATTGGAAATCATAGTCGAGGTACAACTTTTTTAGACGGATCCTCTCTAAAGACATCTAAATTAGAAGAAACTATAGATCAAATTGCAAAAAAAATTGATGGTTTTTATTATGGACGAATCGATTTGAAAGCAAAAAGCTTAGAGGATTTTCAGAACGGAAATTTTGTCATACTCGAAATTAATGGTGCAAATTCTGAAGCGACTCATATTTACGATCCGAATTTTAATTTGATAAAAGCTTATAAAGAAGTGATTAAGCATTTGAATTATCAACATAAAATTGCTATCCAAAATCATCAACTTGGTGTAAAATGGACCGATTGGAAATTGCTCGCAAAAGAATTATTGAAGCGTAGAAAAGCTTAATTTGACCAAAATTGGCAGAATTTCTGGAAAGGAATAAAGATTGAAAGATGTTTTCGAAACCAATTTTATGAGTTATCCTTTTCCAAAGAAAACTATTATAATTCCTTTGCTACTACTTATCCCAATGTGGATTATCTTTTTGTTTCAACAAAACGGATACAATTTAGATAGTTGTTACGGCGTTATTCCGAGAACTTTCGTTGGATTGAAAGGAATTCTGTTCTCGCCTTTATTTCACTCAGGTTGGAAACACATCATCAGCAATACTTTTCCGTTAGCTTTTCTTAGCTTTATCGCACTTTTGATGTACGATAGATTGGCTTATTACGTGATATTCTTTGGTTGGATTTTATCAGGAATTATTCTTTGGATCATTGGAAATCCACCTTTTTTAGATGATAATGTAAGTTGTCATATTGGAGCAAGTTCTATCGTTTACTTACTGGCTTCATTCATATTTTTTAGTGGTATCATTAGAAAAGAACGTGGTTTGATGGCGATTTCACTAATCATTATTTTATTATACGGCGGAATGATTTGGGGAATGGTTCCTCAAGAAATTTTACCGCAGTTAAAAACAGATACAAGTAGCAATTCTATTTCTTGGGAAGGACATTTGAGTGGATTTATCTCGGGTGCATTTTTCGCTTATCTGTTCAGAAATATTGGTCCGCAAAAAGAAATTCCGAAATGGGATCAAGAAAATTATTATGACCCGAAAGCTGAGCGTTTATGGGATATTTACCAAGAACAAGAACGTTTGAAAGCTGAATATTTGGAATCGTTAGATGAGGAAGACAAATTTTATTTAGATAAAGAAGTCGATAATTCTATCAAATAATCATCTATTTTCTTTAATTCTTTTGCTGGATTACCTTTATCGTATGGATTTGAATAATAAGTCGAATCTTTTGTTTGAAATTTCAAAACTACATTTGGAGCACCATCATGCATAAAAGCTTGACTTGGAGATTTGATATTATCTAATTTTTCTAACAAGATTTGATTCATAAGTTTTGTTAAATTCTCCCATTCTTTTGTAGTATTTTTGATCCTTATTGTATCGTTCTCATTTTTAATTAATGCAACAGCATGTTTATCTACAATTAGGTTATAATGCATTTTTCTTGACGATTCTATTCTTTCTACAGATAATATATTTTCTTGTTTATTTTGGTTAGAATAATTATTTTTTTGACATGCTGTTAAAGTAATAATTCCTAAAAATATTGTAAGATAAAAAGCTATTCTCATAAAATTTTATTAGTTTTATCATTAATTAACAAATATAATTAACAATATTTAATGAAAAAACTTTTATTCACTCTATCAGTTTTCTCCTTATTCGGTTATGCTAATGCACAAAACTGGAAAGAGGTACCTAGTTATTTTTTAAAAAGTAAAAATATTACTACTGAATATCAAAATTCAAAAGTATATTCAATGGATATCAATACTTTAAAAAACAAATTAACATTAGCCCCATCAAATACTAGTAATCAATCAGGAGTGATTGTTGACATGCCCACATCTGATGGTAGCATTCAAAAATATATGATATGGGAAGCTTCAATCTTATCTCCAAAATTACAAGAGAAATATCCTAATATTCGCTCATACGTTGGAAAAAGTTTAGATGATCCATCTGTTTATTTAAGATTTAGTGTAACTCCTCTAGGATTGAGTTCTTCTATATTTAGAAATGAAGGAAAATCAGACTTTATTGAATCTTATGATGTTGAAGGTTCAACATATTACGAAGTTCATAGTTCTAGTAAAGCTGTAAGTAATTTTGTTTGTTCAACAAATGAACTAATTTCAAAACATCAAGCTAATAATGAAGATTCTTCGAACTTACAGAACAAAGCCAATAATCAAGTTTTTAAAACATATCGATTAGCACTTTCTGTTCCTGGAGAATATTCGGCTTATTTTGGTGGTACAAAAGAAAAAGCTTTGGCAGCTATGACAAATACCATGACACGTGTAAATGGAGTATTTGAAAAAGATATGTCAGTTAATTTCCAATTCATTGATAATATTGATGATTTAATATTTACAGATGCAAGTACTGATCCATATTCAGCTCCTGCACAAGGTATGGCAGATCACCCTACATATGGTTCAGCCCCTTATTATTTATCTACATGGCAAGTTGAATTACAAACATATTTAACAAATAATCTTGGTGAAGATAAATATGATATTGGACACTTCTTTGGCTCTCAAGGAGGAGGAGGAAATGCAGGGTGTATTGGATGTGTATGTGATACAGCATTTCCTGATGGAAAAGGGAGTGGTATGACTTCTCCTGCTAACAAAATTCCTTCTGGAGATAAATTTGATATCGATTATGTTGCTCATGAAATTGGACATCAAATGGGAGCTAATCATACTTATTCTCACATTTATGAAGGTACAGGAGTTAATGTTGAACCTGGAAGTGGCTCGACGATCATGGGATATGCAGGTATTACATCTTATAATGTTCAATCAAATTCTGATGATTATTTCACATACAGAAGTATAGCTCAAGTTCAGAACAACTTAAAAACTAAAGGTTGTGGTGTAGAAAAACCAATTCTAAACACTCCTCCAAGCATACAATTAGAAAAAGCTTTATACAGAATTCCTGTAGGAACTGCATTTAAATTAGATGCCAAAATTACTGATGCTGAAAATGATGCTGTTTTAACAACTTGGGAACAAAATAACTCTGGAACAAGTGCTACGGCAAATGCAAATAGTAGAGTGAAGGAAACAAAAACATCAGGTCCTAACTTTAGATCTTTTTCTCCTGTTAAAGAAACATACAGATATTTCCCTAACTTCACTTCTATTTTAGCAGGTAAATTATTACACACGGGAACAGGAAATGTAGTTTGGGAATCTCTAACTTCTGTTGCAAGAACATATGATTTTACTGTTACTGCGAGAGATTATAACGTACAAGGTCCCCAAACTCAAAACGGAAGTGTAAAAGTAATGGCTACCGCTGGAGTTGGTCCTTTTGTTGTTCTTACTCCAGACACAACAAATAGCAAATTACCAATTAATGCTTCTAATTTTGATGTAACATGGGATGTTGCCAAAACTAACGAAGCTCCTATCGAAACTACAAAAGTTAAAGTCTCAATTTCATGGGATGCAGGAAAAACATTTGAAGAATTAGGAATTGTTGATAATACAGGAACAGCTAATTTCCAAATGCCTAGTAACGCTAAAGATGTTACAGAAGGTTATATCATGATTGAAGCTGTTGATAATGTTTATTTAGCTGTAAAAAAATTCTCGACAGGAGTATTAGCTACTAAAGATTTAAACACAACTAAATCTACTATTTATCCTAATCCATCTAATGGGCAATTCACAATTGAACAAAAAGCTTCTGGAAAAGTAAATATTGAGATTGTTGATGTTAATGGAAGAGTAGTTTATTCAGTTTCTGAAAATGCTTCTGGAAATTTAAAGAAACAAATCGATACAAATTTACCATCAGGAGTTTATATCATAAAAGTTTCATCTAATGAAGGTCAATCAACATCAAAATTGATTATTAAATAATTCTATTTTTAATTAGATATCAAACAAAAACCCCTGAAAATTAATTTTCAGGGGTTTTATTTTTTTTCAAATTCTTCTTAGAAAGGCATTCCAGGAATGTTTGGTAAGTTTTCTTGAGCAGTTTTTTTCGCTCTGTCAATTGCTTCTGTTTTTACTTGTTCCAACGCTTTGTTTAACGTCATTACTAACAAATCTTCAATTTCTTCTTTTTCCATTCCTTCGGCAAGTTCAATATCTTTTACAGTTGCCAATTTAGACATTGTAATTTTTACTTTTCCATCGTTAGAAGTCGTTGTAAAAATTTCTCCATCTAATTCATTTTTCAAATCAGAAAATTTATCTTTAAATGAATTGATTTTTCCCATCATTCCCATGATGTCTCCAAAATTTCCAAACATTTGTCTTTATCTTTAATAATTAGTTATTCGTGTAGTTTTTTCCACAATAAATCTTTCAATTCTGTGATTCCTTTTCCAGAAACAGACGAAATAAATATCGTATCAATATCAGTTGGTAATTGCGCTTTAATCTCAGCCTCCAATTCATCATCTAACATATCTGACTTAGAAATTGCTAAAATTCGTTCTTTATCTAACAATTCAGGATTGAATTTTTTCAATTCATTCAATAGAATTTCATATTCTTTTTTATAATCTTCTGTATCCGCAGGAATTAAAAATAATAAGTTCGAATTACGCTCAATATGACGCAAGAAACGATGTCCAAGACCTTTTCCTTCTGCCGCACCTTCTATAATTCCAGGAATATCTGCCATAATAAATGACTGATGATTACGGTATTCTACAATTCCCAAGTTAGGCGTTAACGTTGTAAAAGCGTAATCTGCAATTTTTGGTTTCGCCGCAGAAACAGCTGATAATAAAGTAGATTTTCCTGCATTTGGAAAACCAACTAGACCAACATCTGCCAAAATTTTCAGCTCCAATGTAACTTGACGCTCGTCACCATCCAAACCTGGTTGTGCATAACGAGGCGTTTGACGCGTTGCAGAACGGAAATGCCAGTTTCCTAAACCTCCTTTTCCTCCTTGTGCAATAATTAATTCTTGCCCATTTTCTGTTACTTCGCCAATAATATTTCCTTCTTCATCTTTGGCAATTGTTCCGATCGGAACTTCCAAAATAATATCTTCTCCGTCAGCTCCAGTAGAACGAGATTTACCTCCACGTCCACCGTTTTGCGCACGGAAATGTCTTTTGAATCGAAATTCTAACAAGGTCCAAAGATTTGAGTTTCCAAGAAGCGTAATGTTTCCTCCACGTCCACCATCTCCACCATCTGGTCCACCTTTGTCAATATATTTTTCGCGATGCAAACTTGCTGAACCCGCACCTCCATGTCCGGCTCTACAATTTATTTTTACGTAGTCAACAAAATTTGATTGCATAATTTTTTTCTTTTAATTAGTCTGCAAAAGTACGATTTCTAATTTGTTTATTAAAATCTTGCTTTATCTATTTTGAATGAATAATTTATAATGACTCAGATTTTTATTTATATTTATTCAATTAATTAACACACTAATATGAATACTAACAAAAATCTGTCCGAATATACTGATGAAGAACTTCTAATAACTCAAAAACAAACAAAAAATATTGTAATTATATTTGGATCTTTTATGTTTCTTGCGTTTATATTCTTTATCTACACCGCAATAAAAACCAGTAATTATGCCTTCATAGCTATTGGATGTGGAACTTCTGTTTCATTAATGCCTCTAATCGCCAAACTTTCTGTGATTAATAAAGAGATAAAACTACGCAAAAAATAGATTGGAGATTTATGAATAACGAACATTTACAACGTTTACTTCCTTTTGGTTATATTTATTTAGTCATCATGGGGATTATTAAAGAATCTATTTTTTACTATCAATTGGATATTAATATTCTGAAATTTTCGAGCATTATGGATATTTTAATTAGTCCAATAGCCGAAATCACCGCACATCCTTTCTTACTAATCTTTTTTATTCTTCTCATTTTTCTACTTTATGGTTTCAAACAATATTCATTGAAACATCCAGAGAAAAAATTTATTAAGAAATTTTTAAAAAAATATTTCAAAATTGATGAAAGTAAAGTATTAACACATACAGAATTCGAAAAGATAATTGATAAAACTCTAATCAATTATTTCTTTGCATTATTAATTTGTTTCTTTTTAGGATTTGGAATTGGTGGTGGTAATTTTCTGTCAAAACGAATAAAAAATGGAGATTTAAAATTCGAAAAATATGGACAGACCTTAACTTTCAATTCTGGTGAGAAAAAAGAAATTTATCTTATCAATACCAATAGTCTCTACTATTTTTATGTTGTAAAAGGTCAAAAAACTGTAGAAATTTCGCCAATTGGTACAATACAATCAATCGCAAAAAATAAGTAATCAAAACATATTTTTATAATGAATAGGATTGATTAATTTTGCAACATGTACAAACAATTCAAAAACATTTTATTTCAATTACAGCCCGAAGATGCACATCATTTCGTTACGCGAAATCTAAAAAATTATGCTGCATTTCCTGGAGTTGGAAAATTATTAGATAAATTTTATCAATACAATCATCCAAGTTTAGAACGAGAAGTTTTTGGAATTAAATTCAAAAATCCAATTGGTTTGGCTGCTGGTTTTGATAAAAATGCTGAATATATTGAAGAATTGAACCACTTCGGATTTGGCTTTATCGAAATTGGGACCGTTACCCCAAAACCTCAACCTGGGAATGATGCGCCGCGTATGTTTCGTTTGGTAGAAGATGAAGCAATTATCAACCGAATGGGATTTAATAACAAAGGTGTTGATTTTGCTGTTTCGAAAATTAGAGAATTAAAAAATCGTGAAAACTATATTATTGGCGGAAATATTGGTAAAAATAAATTAACGCCAAACGAAGATGCTGTTGATGATTATATCAAATGTTTCAATGCATTGTTTGATTATGTAGATTATTTTGTAGTCAATGTTAGTTCTCCAAACACGCCTGGATTACGTGATTTGCAAGAAAAAGAACCTTTATTGTACATTCTGAATTATTTGCAACAATACAATAATCAAAACGAAAAATCGAAACCTATTTTACTTAAAATCGCACCAGATTTGACAGATTCGCAATTAGATGATATTATAGATATTGTATTAGAATCTAAAATTGCTGGAGTGATTGCGACAAATACAACTATTTCGAGAGAAGGATTAAAATCTGATCCAGAAATTGTAAAAGAAACTGGTGGAGTTTCGGGAAAACCACTTAAAAATCGCTCAACAGAAGTAATTCGTTATCTTTCTGAAAAATCGAACAAAGCATTTCCAATTATCGGAGTTGGTGGAATTCATACAGCCGAGGACGCGAAAGAAAAACTGGAAGCTGGTGCAAGTTTGTTACAAGTTTATACAGGTTTTATTTATGAAGGTCCTGCTGTTGTAAAAAACATTTGTAAAGGCTTGGTTGAAGGAAAATAGAAACGTTTATGACTCCAAATTATTTAAATTTAGGATTATCGTCTCCCATGAGTATTGAACTAAGAAAATTAGTTGAAGAACAATTAATTGATGACTTAAAATATTACGGTGTGAAATCTGATAATTTAAAATTTGATTGGTCAAATAGCTGTATTGAAGGTCATCTAAGTGACTATCTTAATAGTTCTTTGGAAAATTATTCTGAAATTTATGTCTATGATAATTCTAACAATTTAATTGCAGAAGGTTGGATGGATTATGTAAATGGTTCTGAATATTCAGATGAATCTACATTTTTTATTACATATTGGGATGATATAACAATTTGGAACAATAAAGAGAAACTATTTGAAAAATTTGAACTTGGTATTCCTAATCATATCTGGGAAAAAATTCCTGAAAACTTAAAGAATTTCCTAAAAGATGAAAATAGATGAAGCTTGATAATAAAAAAGGATTCTCAATTGAGAATCCTTTTCCTATATAATGTAAAAGTTGTTCTTATAAAACTTCTTTAATTGCTGCGTTCAATTTTTCGGTAATATCTTCAATAGAACCTACTCCATCAATCTCAACCCATTTTCCTTGCGCTTTGTAGTGTTCTGCTACAATTGCAGTTTTTTCGTAATACTCTGTAATACGATCACGGATAATTTTTTCGTCCACATCATCAGCACGACCAGAAGTTTTTCCGCGCTCTAATAAACGTTGAACCAAAATTTCGTCATCCACAACTAATGCTAATGTAATCGAAACTTCGCTCTCGTATTTATCTGCTAAGATTTTATCTAAAGCTTCTGCCTGAGATGTTGTACGTGGATATCCATCAAAAATGTATCCTTGCGCATTTGGATTGTTATCTAAATGATCAACCAACATATTTGTTGTTACCTCATCTGGAACTAATTGTCCCTTGTCCATGTAAGATTTCACAAGAGAGCCTAATTCTGTTTCATTTTTAAGGTTGAAACGAAATAAGTCTCCAGTAGAAATTTGAGGAGTTTGGTACTTTTCTTCTAAAAATTTAGCTTGTGTTCCTTTACCACTGCCAGGAGGTCCGAACAATACAATGTTTAGCATTTTGTTTTAATGTTTTATTTGATAAATATCTGGTAAATTTCTTCCTAATCCGTCAAAATCTAACCCATAACCTACTACAAATTTATCAGGAATAGAGATTCCTACTAAATCTACTTTTAAATCTTTTTTGTAAGCGTCTGGCTTAAATAATAAAGTTGCTACTTTTAATGATTTTACCTTTTTCTCTTTCAAGATTCGGTGCAACTCTACTAACGTATTACCTGTATCTACAATATCTTCTAAAATAATTACGTGACGTCCTTCAACATTCATCGGAATATCCATCTCAATAGTAATTTTCCCTGTTGATTCTGTTCCTTCGTAAGATTTTAATTTCAAGAACGAAATCTCACATTCTCCTTGATATTGTTTTAAGAAATCGCTGAAGAACATTACAACTCCGTTTAATACACCAACAAAAATCGGTCTTTCGTCTTTGTATTCTTCGTAAACTTCGTTTGCCATATTTTTGATGGCGTGTTCTATTTCTTCAAAAGCGATGTACGGAATAAATTTTTTACCGTGAATTTCTATTTCTTTCATTGTTTGAGATATTCAAATATATACTTTTTTTGATAAAGTTTAAAACATTTATCTATTTTATTAGATTGTCATTGAGAAAATGCGTGTTTCTGGCTCGTTATCTATCATTCTCTTATCGAATGTCATACATACATTTCTCACGTATGGACGTCCTTCTTCTTTTACGATCAAACCATTTTCTACAAATTCAATCAAATTATCGTCAACCATATCTTGCAACATAGTTTTGATACGATCTACATCATCAAATTTCATATTATCATCAGCCCAAGAAGTTTCTAAATTACACATTAAATTTAGAATATGACGACGCATAATCAAATCTTCTTCTGATAAAATATGACCTTTGAAAACGGATAATTCTCCGTTATTTATTGATTTTTCGTACTCTTCTACCGTCTTCTCGTTTTGTGCAAAACTATACCAAGAATCGCTGATAGAAGAAACACCCAAACCAACCATTAATTGTGTTTTCGAAGAAGAATATCCCATAAAATTACGATGTAATGTATGGTTTTTCATCGATTGATACATCGAATCTTGTTCTAAAGCAAAATGATCCATTCCAACTTCGAAATAGTTCATTTCTTCGAACATTTTCTTTCCTTCTTCATATAATGCGCGTTTCAATTCTGGTGAAGGCAAATCATCATCATGAAAACCACGTTGTCCAACACCTTTTATCCACGGAACATGCGCATAACTGTAAAACGAAATACGATCTGGATTTAATTCTTTTGTCAAATTAATCGTTTCCATCATTCCTTCCATTGTTTGATGTGGAAGACCAAAAATCAAATCGTGAGAAATCGATGTAAAACCAATTTCACGCGCTTCTTCGGTTGCTCTTTTCACATTCTCGAAAGGTTGAACACGATTAATCGCTTCCTGAACTTTTAGATCATAATCTTGTACACCATACGAAATACGTCTAAAACCTAAATCGTATAAAGCCTGTAAATGTTCTCTTGTTGTGTTATTTGGATGACCTTCTAAACTAAATTCGTGTCCTTCGGCAACATCCGCATATTCAAAAATACCATCAATTAATTTCTTCAAATTTTCTGGAGAGAAAAACGTTGGTGTTCCTCCTCCTAAATGAATTTCTTTAATTTTTGGTCGAGATGAAAATAAATCCACATATAATTTCCATTCTTTCAAAACTGTATCAATATACGGAACTTCTACCGAATGCTGTTTCGTAATTCGTTTGTTACATGCACAAAACGTACATAACGACTCGCAATAAGGTAAATGAATGTAAATTGATATCCCTTCTTCAGCATTACTTTCATCGAAAGATCGTTGAAAAGTTTCAATCCAACCTTGTTTAGTAAAATCATCATTGTCCCAAAACGGAACAGTTGGATAACTTGTGTAACGAGGTCCTGGAATATTATATTTCTGAATTAAATTATTCATTATCTAAAAAATTAAAAATACTTAATCAACTTGACTAAGTATTATTTAATAAATTTTCTTTAAAAATTATTTTTATAGAATTGCCTGACGAACTCTAACCAATTTAGTTAATAAGTCTTCTAACAAATCTAATTGTAACATGTTTGCTCCGTCACTTTTTGCGTTTTTAGGATCTGGATGCGTCTCGATAAAAATACCGTCAGCACCAACAGCAATTCCAGCTTTTGCAATTGTTTCGATTAATTCTGGTTTTCCTCCTGTTACACCCGAAGCTTGATTTGGTTGTTGCAAAGAATGCGTAATATCTAAAATAACTGGCGCATAATTCTGCATCACAGGAATCCCACGATAATCTACCACTAAATCTCCGTAACCTAACATAGTTCCACGTTCGATAATTGCAACATTACTATTACCAGAATCTGTTACTTTTTCTACAGGAAATTTCATTGCTTCTGGCGAAAGAAATTGACCTTTCTTCAATGTAACATGTTTCCCTGTTTGTGCAGCTGCAACCACTAAATCGGTTTGACGAACCAAGAAAGCAGGAATTTGTAACACATCTACATAAGCCGCCGCCATTTCTGCATGAAAAGGTTCATGGATATCTGTAGTTGTTGGAACATCAAAAGTTTCTCCAACTTTTTGAATAATTTTCAATGCTTTTTCATCTCCAATTCCTGTAAAACTATCAATACGAGAACGATTTGCTTTTTTGAAAGATCCTTTAAAAACATAAGGAATCTCTAACTTATCAGTAATGGTTACTACTTTTTCAGCAATTCTCAAAGCCATATCTTCACTTTCGATGGCACATGGACCAGCAAGTAAAAAGAAGTTTGGCGAATCTTTGTGTTTTATCTTTGATAAAGTTTCTATCATTGTGCAAATTTACACAAAGTTATCGACTTATTTTTCATAATTTTGCCTATACTTTATCATTCTTATTTATCGTTTTATGGATTTTTTATCTAACATTGGTATAGCTGATATTTTTGGCTATCTCGCTTCAGTCTTTATTGTACTAGCATTCTTTTTTTCGAAGATTACAATTATCCGCATTATCAATGCAATTGGTTGTGTATGTTTTGTAATTTATGCTGCTATGATTGAGGCTTGGCCAGTCCTTATTCCAAATGCGATTTTATTTTTAGTTCAGGCGTATTATATCGTCTTCAAACCTGGAAAATAATCTTAAAAAACCATAAAATTGAAAATCCTATCTGCTGTACTAAATAATATTGAAACGGATCAAAGATTAGATAAAGTTTGCCATTCTTTGTTAAAATTTGGGTACGATGTAGAATTGATTGGCGCGACTATAAACGGAAGACCAGAATTGAATAAACCGTACAAGACATTTTTGATGGAACAAAAAAATCAATCAACAATGAAAAAGTATACAGAATTCAATTACAAATTGTTTTTCACTTTGCTTAAAAAAGCGGATAAACAAACTATTTTATTAGCGAATGATTTGGATAGTTTACTTCCTTTTTATTTGGTTAGTAAAATCAAAAAAATTCCTTTAGTTTTTGATAGTCACGAAATTTATTCAGAATTACCATCATTACACAATCGTCCTAAAACAAAAAAAGTTTGGAAAACTTTAGAACGTTTTCTTGTTCCAAAAATCAAATATTTTTATACAGTAAGTGATGGATATGCCAATTGGTTTCGCAAGGAATATGGTGCTAATCCGGCTGTGATTAGAAATGTTCCCAACCGAACAAAACTTAACGATAAACAAGATTTAATTTTCTTTCGCTTACCCGAAAATCCAACAAACGATAAAATATTATTGTATCAAGGCGCAATTAACATGAGTCGAGGAATTGACAAAATGATTGAAGCGTTTAAACACATTAATAATTGTCAATTTTGGATTGCTGGCGAAGGGCCTAAAAAAACTGAATACGAACAATTGGTAAGAGATCTAAATTTAACTAATCGCATTCATTTTCTAGGAAATATTCCCCCAAAAACTTTAAAAACTATAACACCTTTAGCTGATGTAGGAATGAGTATGGAAGAAGATTTAGGATTAAGCTATCGCTACGCTCTACCGAATAAATTATTTGACTTTATTCAAGCTAGAGTACCAATTTTAGCAACAAATTTACCTGAAATCAAAAAAATGGTCGAAGAATATAAAGTTGGAAAAGTGATTGACAATCACGAACCAAAACATTTGGCTGAAAAACTACAAGAAATCTTAAACGAAGGAAAAAGAAGTTACCAAGAAAACCTTGCTAATGCTGCAAACGAACTTTGTTGGGAAAATGAAGAATTAAAATTGAAGGAGATTTTTGAAAAAATAAAAAAGTAGATTAAATTTTAATCTACTTTTCTTCTTTTTTATAAATATGTGGATTTTCCACTACTCCTTTTTTAAATACTTTTCTAACGCCCATTCTTAGAGCATTATCAACTTGTAAAACTTGATCCAAAACCTTTTGCTCTGGACGACCTCTAAACGAAGTCACATGAAAGGAATCTGTCTCTCTTAAAGGTTCTTTAGAAAAATAATAATTTGAAACACATTTTCTAAAACCTTTAAACTTTATTGGAGAAACCGAATGCAAAGAATCATTATGCGTTGCCATTACTGCTAATCGATTGAATTTACTAAAAATTGTAATCTGATCATTTTTCAATCCATTTGGCCAAATTTCCAAATTTCCACCATATTCTTCTTTCCAATCTGGCGTTACATAATACAACAAATTCAACACACGCCACAATTCTCTTTTCGCATCATGAGAATTATCCAAATGAGGCTGCAAAAACTGACGATTTCCCATCATAGATAAACCACCAGCATACAAAGACGAATCTGGAATAGGTTGTTTTATTTCACAAATTTCAGCAATCAAATTTACGATTCTTTCATCTTGAAAAGCATAAATAATTTCTTCTAAAATAGGATGATATTGATCCATTTGAACTGCAATATATTTATCTTCTTTCAAACTTTTTTTCAACACCATTTCTTTTTCTTGCGGAAAAACTTGATTTATCTCCAAAGCTAATTCTTCTGGCAATAAATCATCAACCCAAAAATAACCGATCTTATCTTTGCTACTATTATATTGTTGACTTATTTCTTCCTTTTGATCAATTAATCGTTGTAAAATTATATCTGCAAATTGATTTCTATTCATAATCATAAAGTTAATTAAAAATTTGTTTCAAAATAATTTCTGCATTCAATTTATCATTCAAATCATATTCAAGCGTATCAATATATTCTTTTGACGCCAAAAAAGATTGATTTTTTAAATGATTAATAGCTTTTATCAGCTCTGATTTATTCGAAACTTGAACACAAAGTCCACTAATTTTCTCATCATCTATCACATTTTCATTAATTATCGAAAAACGACTATTGAATAATGCATTTATCACTTTTAGTTTTGTTCCAGATTCCTGAAAAGACCACGCTATATTGAGATGTGCTTTTTCGAAAAGATTTTTCAAATGATTAAAATCTTTCAATTTAACAAATTGTATATGTGGATGATTTTTAATTTTTGCTTTTACCCAATTCTCTCTAGAACCTGAAGCAATAACGAAAGGATAATCAATTACTTTAAACACTTCTATCAAGAAATCGACTACTTTACAATTGTCCGAAGCTCTCAAATCTCCATGATATAAAGCAAATTCTCCTTTCTCACTTAATGATTCAAAAGTTTCATTTCCGTGAAAAACAGGAACAAATTTTCCTTTATTATATTTTTCTTGAATATAATTTTGTTCAAATTTAGAGAGTGTAAAAACTTCATCAAACTGATGAATAATATTTTCGTATTGAATATATTTTTTTGCCTCAATATAAAACAATGCTTTTTTCACTAGATTCTTTTCGCTTTCTGCTAATCCAGAAAAATAATTTTGTTCAATATTATGTAGTCGCAAATATTTAGAATAACCTTCAAGGTTGTATTTATTCAAAATAAATGTTGTTTTTAGACTTTCAAAAAAAATAGGTGCTTTCAACGATTTAATTCGTTCATACAATAATTTGCTATCCCTAGATTTTACTGAAATAGGATATTTCTGAAAAATATAATAAGGCTTTTGATCTATTGGATAAAAATAAACTTCTTTAGCATATTTTCTTAAAACATCGCTTTCTGTTTCGTTAAATCCAAACAAATGTAAATAAATCTCAACCCCAAGTTGATGAAATGCTTTCAATTTATAAAAAACGTCTATAACGCCTCCATAATTGGGAGGAAATGGAACATCCATACTTATAAAATGAAGTTTTCTACCTTGATACATTAGTTAATTATTTAACAAAAAAAAGAGTCTACAACTAAGTAAACTCTTTCTTTAAAATTATATTGTGTAATTTATCTTATTCTGATATCGCTTCTGCAACTTCAAATAATCTTCCGTCTTCACAACGTACCTTACGCGCAGGATAACGACGAATAATTTCGTAATCGTGTGTAGCCATCAAAACTGCACAATTATTTTCTTTCGATACTGACAGCAACAAATCCATAATATCATTTGATGTTTCTGGATCTAAATTTCCTGTTGGCTCATCGGCTAAAATTAATTCAGGATGATTTAACAATGCACGAGCTATAGAAACACGTTGTTGCTCACCTCCAGAAAGACGGAACGGCATCATTTTCTTTTTAGACAACATCCCTACCGAATCTAAAACCTCATCAATACGTTTATCGATTGTCGCTTTATCCTTCCAACCTGTTGCTTTCAACACGAACGTTAAATTTTGCTCTACCGTACGATCTGTTAACAATTGGAAATCCTGGAAAACGATTCCTAAATGTCTTCTAAGATCAGGAATTTTACTTGTTTTCAGTGATTTCAAATCCATTCCAACCACAGAACCTTGTCCTGATTGAAGCGGCAAATCACCATAAAGCACTTTCAATAAACTACTTTTTCCACTTCCTGTTTTTCCGATTAGGTAAACAAATTCTCCTTCGTTAAGTGTGAAATTAACGTCAGATAATACTAAATGATTTCTTTGATATATAGATGATTGACTTAACTCAATTACATTTTTAGCTTCCATACTTTCTACAGTCTTTAAAACAAATGTAAAAAAAAAGCTTGAAAGAACGACCTTCAAGCTTATTTTTTATGAATTGTAGCGATTATCTTTTAGCTCTTACTTCACTAACAGTTAATGCTTTTCTTCCTTTCTTTCTACGAGCAGCTAATACTTTGCGCCCGTTTTTAGAAGCCATACGCTCACGGAATCCGTGTTTGTTTCTTTTTTTTCTGTTACTTGGTTGAAATGTTCTCTTACTCATCTTTACTAAGTTTCTAATCCATTACTCGAATGGGTTGCAAATATACAGTTATTATTATTAATTCAAAAATCAAATTGATAGAAAATTACAAAAAAGCTGAATTAATAGTAAACCGCGTTCCGTTCTACACTTTGTAATTTTCGAAGTGCAAATATAAAAACATTTTTTTGTTAAGCAAGAGAAAATTAAAACAATAACAATTAAAACTTATCAACAATATCATTTGCGAAGATCAAACGAAGCTATTTTTAGAAGGATTAGAAAAGTTTCCTTAAAACTTTCATAAAACATCAAATATCTTGTTTTTATCAGTCTTTTTTTAGCTTAAAATTCGTATATTAGCCACCTTATATAACAAAACAATATGACTGAAGGAGAAAGACTAATCCCAATTAACATTGAGGATGAAATGAAATCCGCTTACATCGATTATTCGATGTCGGTAATCGTATCTCGTGCGCTTCCGGATGTGCGTGATGGTTTAAAACCTGTACACCGTAGAGTATTATTCGGAATGTATGAATTAGGTGTTTTTTCTAATCGTTCTTACAAAAAGTCGGCACGTATTGTAGGGGAAGTTTTAGGTAAATTCCACCCACACGGCGACAGTTCTGTTTACGACACAATGGTACGTATGGCGCAACCTTGGTCTTTGCGTTACTTATTGGTTGACGGACAAGGTAACTACGGTTCTGTAGATGGTGATCCACCTGCTGCAATGCGTTATACTGAAGCAAGACTTCAAAAAATTTCAGACGAATTATTAGCTGATTTAGATAAAGAGACAGTTGACTTTCAACTAAACTTTGACGATACTATCCAAGAACCTACTGTATTACCTACTCGCGTTCCAAACTTATTAGTAAATGGTGCATCTGGTATTGCAGTTGGTATGGCAACAAATATGGCGCCACATAACTTAACAGAAGTTATTGACGGAACAATTGCTTACATCGACAATCGTGAGATTACAATTGACGAATTAACACAATACATCAAAGCACCAGACTTCCCAACAGGAGGTACAATTTATGGTTACGATGGTGTAAAACAAGCTTTCGAAACTGGACGTGGACGTGTTGTTTTACGTGCAAAAACTAATTTCGAAGAAGTACATGGTCGCGATTGTATTATTGCTACAGAAATTCCTTATCAAGTTAACAAAGCAGATATGATTGCAAAAACTGCTGAGTTAGTAAAAGATGGTAAATTAGATGGTATTTCTGAAATTCGTGACGAATCTGACCGTAAAGGTATGCGTATCGTTTATGTCCTTAAAATGGATGCGGTTCCTAACGTTGTTTTAAATAAACTATATAAATTTACTCAATTACAATCATCTTTCAGTGTAAATAATATTGCCTTGGTAAAAGGAAGACCAGAGCAATTGAACTTGAAAGATATGATTTATCATTTCGTAGAACACCGTCACGAAGTGATTGTTCGTCGTACGGAATATGAATTGAGAAAAGCACAAGAAAGAGCTCATATCTTAGAAGGTTACATGAAAGTAATCGGTACACAAGATGATCTTGATCGTGCAATTAAAATCATTCGCGAATCTGCAACACCAGACGAAGCGCGTACAGGATTAATGGAAGCTTTCGAGTTATCAGAAATTCAAGCACGTGCAATTTTAGATCTACGTTTACGTACATTAACTGGTCTTGAGATTGATAAAATTCGTGAAGAGTACGAAGAAATCATGAAAATGATTAACCACTTGAAAGATATTTTAGCAAACGAAGATTTACGTATGCAAATTATCAAAGATGAGTTATTAGAAGTTCGTAAAAAATATGGTGACGAACGTCGTACAGATATCGATTATGCAGGTGGAGATTTAAATATCGAAGATTTAATTCCTGATGAGCAAGTTGTTTTAACAATTTCTCACATGGGTTACATCAAACGTACACCACTTTCTGAATACCGCAAACAATCTCGTGGAGGAGTTGGTAACAGAGCCGCTACAACACGTGACGAAGATTTCTTAGAATATATGGTTTCGGCATCTAACCACCAATACATGTTATTCTTTACAGAAAAAGGAAAATGTTTTTGGATGCGTGTATACGAAATTCCAGAAGGTTCTAAAACATCAAAAGGTCGTGCAATTCAGAATTTGATTAACATCGAACCAGATGATAAAGTAAAAGCATATATCCTTACACACGATTTAATGAACGAAGAATACGTAAATAATAATTACGTAATCATGGTAACTAAAAATGGTATCATCAAGAAAACATCTTTAGAAGCTTATTCTCGTCCACGTGTAAATGGTATCAACGCAATTACAGTTCGCGAAGGTGACACATTATTAGAAGCATTATTAACAGATGGGAAATCTCAAATCATGATCGCTTCTAAATATGGTAAAGCTATCCGTTTCGAAGACGAAAAAGTTCGTCCAATGGGTCGTACTGCTTCTGGAGTTCGTGGTATCAATTTAGGAGATCAACCAGATAATGAGGTTATCGGGATGATTGTTGTGACTGATGTAGAAAAAGAAACTGTATTAGTTGTTTCTGAACAAGGTTACGGAAAACGTTCTTCTATCGAAGATTATCGCGAAACGAATCGTGGTGGTAAAGGTGTAACAACTCTTAATATTACTGATAAAACTGGAAAATTAATCGCGATTGAAGCTGTTACAGACGAAGATGATTTAATGATTATTAATAAATCTGGAGTTGCAATTAGAACTGGTTTAGATGAAATTCGTGTAATGGGTCGTGCAACGCAAGGTGTTCGATTGATTAACTTGAAAAAGAACGACGAAATTGCAGCAATTGCAAAAGTACAGGTTGAAGAAGAATTGGAGGATGAAGTAGAACTTGATGAAGAAGGAAATCCAATTGTTGTAGAAAACACAAACGAAAACAACGAAACTCAAGCAGAAGAAACGCCTGCTGAGGATCCAAATAATGAATAATCAATGAAAAAATTATTATTTAGTTTAGGATTAGTTTTAGCAATGTCAACATCATTCGCTCAAACTAACACAGAAGAATTAACGACAGAACCTACGGTTTTAGCTGAAAAATACAATAAATCAGCTAAAGAAAACTTAGCAAAAGGTGACGTTACAAAAGCAAGTCAAGATTTAGCAAAATTATCTAAATACGAAAACGGTAAAGTTTGGCAAGTCAAAAATAAAGACTCTAAAAAAGACGAATTTTACTATTCTCAAGCTGATTTAGATAAAGCTACAGCTGGTGGTAATTACGCAAAAGCAAAAGAAGTTGCTTTACAACCAAAATATGGTTTCTTGTTACAATCTGAAGTTTCTAATTTAGCAAACAAAGAATTAGACGCAGCAAACAAAGCAATGGACGCTAAACAATATACAGAAGCTGGAACAAAATTCTTAAATGTTTTCAACTTAGTTGAAGCTTTAGGTACAAAAGAAGATATCTACAAATATCAAGCAGCAATCTGTTTTTACAATGCAAATGATTACGATAAATCGTTAACGATTTTGAAAGAATTAGCAGCAAAAGGATTCACAGGTAAATCAGCTAATCAAACAAAAGATTACAACCGTGATATGTATGTTTTAGCTCTTAATGGATTATATAATGCAAAAAAATATGATGCAATCGTAGAAGAAGCAACTACAAAATATCCAAAAGATGCTGACATCAACAATATCGCAACTGGAATTTACCAAGTTTCTGGAAACGCTGATAAAATGACAAAACGTATCGAAGAAGCGATTAAAATTAATCCAAACGATGCGCAAAATTATTACAACTTAGGTGTTTTATATTTAGATGACACTTCTAAAGCTGGAGAATCTAAAAACTTGTTCAAAAAAGCGATTGAATTAAATCCTAAACATTTCGAGTCTTACAACAATTTAGTTTTAGCTATTTTGCAACCAGATAAAGAAATTGTTGAAACAATGAACAACAATTTAGGAACATCTAAAAAAGAGAAAGAAGTTTACAACGCAAACGAAGCAAAACGTAAAGCTTTATTTACAGAAGCAGCTCCTTACCTTGAAAAGATGTACGAAATTCAACCAGAAAATCGTCAAGTTATTCGTAACTTAATTCAAGCTTACAAAACGTTAGGAAACGATCAAAAAGAAAATTTTTATCGTGATGCTGAGAAAAAATTAGTAAAATAATTATTTCAATATAACACAAAAAAAAGGACTTCAATTGAAGTCCTTTTTTTTTATGATTTGTCAAACTGAATTTATTTCAGCTTCTTATCAATTTGTATCATGTGATTCTGAAACGAGTTCAGAATGAAAACGAACTTAGAACTTAGAACTTAGAACTTAGAACTTAGAACTTAGAACTTAGAACTTAGAACTTAGAACAAATCTACAAATCCCAATTTCTTAAATCTGGTAAAAAATGATGTGCTGTCAAATCATAACGAACTGGCACAACCGAAACATAACCTTCCTCTAAAGCACGTTCGTCTGTATCCTCACCTTTATCAAGATTTTTAAACTCTCCACTCATCCAATAATACGTTCTTCCACGAGGATCTTCACGTTTATCAAATTTTTCTTCCCATTTAGCATCAGCTTGACGACAAACTTTTATTCCTTTTATTTCATGTTCTTTCAACTTCGGAATGTTCACGTTCAACACCACACCTTTTGGTAATTTATGTTTTAAAACTTGATCAATAATTGTTTTAATAAATTCTTCTCCAGCTTTAAAATCTGCATTATAAGCAAAATCACACAACGAAAAACCAATCGCAGGAATTCCTTCTATTCCAGCTTCTACAGCAGCAGACATTGTTCCCGAATAAATCACATTCACCGACGAATTTGATCCGTGATTAATTCCCGAAATACACAAATCTGGTTTACGAGGCAAAATTTGCGAAACAGCCAATTTCACACAATCCACTGGCGTTCCAGAACACGCATACTCTTTTACATCTTCATCAACTTCTATTTCATCACAAAACAATGTCGAATTTATTGTCACCGCATGTCCCATTCCACTTTGCGGACTATCTGGCGCAACAACATAAACTTCTCCAAATCCTTTTGCAATCTCTATCAACGCTCTTATTCCAGGCGCAGTTACTCCATCATCATTTGTAACTAAAATTAGCGGTCTTTCCATATTTTATTCTTACTTTTATTCATCATTTTTACAAATGTAAAAAACTTCCTTCTAATTTCTTTTTTGTTTTATATTTGAAGGAGTCTTAAATTATTAATTTATATAATACCAACGCAATATGTTAATTAAAAAAACGTATGTATTACTATCGTTTTTATCAATGAGTTTGCTTGCTTTTTGCTTTTGCAAACCCATGTTAGACACAGATGAAGAAAGAGAAAAGTTAATCGTAAAAAATACACGAAACACCCTAACTTACCTACATTACAAACCTGCTACTGTAGATGATAAATTTTCGGAAAATGTTTTCAATAAATATTTAGAATACATTGATCCAAGCAAACGTTTTTTATTGCAATCTGATTATGATCTATTCAAAAAAGATTATCACAATTTAGATGATTATTACAAATCAGAAAACTTAGGTTTCTACAATTCTACTGTTGATACAATCTACAAACGTATTGCTGAAGCTGAAAAATATTCGATGGATGCCTTGTCAAAACCTTTTGATTTTAATCAAAAAGAGAATTTCAACATCGATTATAAAACATCAAAATTCGCGAAAGATAAGAACGAAGCGAAAGATTTGTGGCGCAAATATTTGAAATATAACGTGATGTTAGAAATCATTTCAATGCAAGACGAATTAAAAGGTCAAAAGAAAGATACATTAGACAACTCTTCTTCTATAAAACCTGTAAAAGATCCTTTGGCAGATGAGAAAAAGAAAATCACAAAAGATACTCCTTTTGCAGAAGTAGAAAAAATGGCGCGTGAAGAAGTTAAAGACTTAATTTCTGATTATTTCCGTCGTATAAAGCAGACAAAACGCGAGAACTATTTTTCTATTTACATGAACTCGTTTACAGAACAATACGATCCGCACACAACATACTTTTCTCCAACAAGTAAAGAAGATTTCGAGTTCGAAATGTCTGGACAAATGGAAGGAATTGGAGCCAAAATACAAGACAAAAGAGGTTACGCTACAATTGCTGAATTAATTGTAGGCGGACCAGCTTGGAAGAGCAATAAATTAGAAGTTGGTGACAAGATCATTAAAGTTGCACAAGGGAAAAATGGTGAAGCTAAAAACATCGTTGGGATGATTTTGAGCGATGCTATTCGCTTGATTAAAGGGAAGAAAGGAACAGAAGTTGTCTTAACTATTCAGAAAAAAGACGGTTCTCAACAAACAATCTCTTTGATTCGTGAAGTAATTGAATCCGAAGAAGTGTTTGCTCGCTCATCTGTTATTACGGACGAGAAAGGAGATAAATACGGAATCATCTATTTACCTGAGTTCTATACGCCGATGGGTAAAGAAGGCGGACGTTACCCTTCGGATGATATCAAGAAAGAAATTGAAATCTTGAAGAAAGAAAACATCAAAGGTCTTGTTTTCGATGTTAGAAATAATGGAGGTGGTTCTCTTGAAGAGGTAGTTAAAATCTCTGGATTGTTCATCAATCAAGGACCAATTGTTCAGGTGAGACGTTCGGACGGAATGCTTAAAATTCACGAAGACAAAGATAATTCTATCGCATACGACGGACCTTTAGTAGTAATGGTTAACGAGCTTTCTGCATCTGCGTCAGAGATTTTTGCAGCAGCAATGCAAGACTATGGTCGCGCTGTTATTGTGGGTTCTCCGCAAACCTTTGGTAAAGGTACTGTACAAACAATCTTGCCTTTAGATCGTCAGTCGGGAAGTGATGAGTTAGGTGCTATTAAGTTAACAATACAAAAATTCTACCGAGTAAACGGAGGTTCTACACAATTGAAAGGAGTTCAGTCGGACATTGCATTAGTTGATCAATTCACTTACGAAGATATCAGCGAAGCTTCTCGACCAGAAGCCTTGAACTGGGATCAAATCAAACCATTGGTTATTGCAAAATGGCCTTCTGCTTTCGATTTAGCGAAGATTAAAGCGAACAGTAAAACTCGTTTGGCAAACAATGCTCACTTAGCATTAATGAACGAAAGTTTCAAGTTCATCAAATCAATGGAAGATGTAAAAGAGATTCCTTTGAACTTAGAAGATTACAAAACGTACCGTAAAACACGCGAAGATAAAATCAAGAAATTCGAAGCTTTAGACAAGTATAAAAACAATTTCAAATTTACAATGAATCAAAACGATTTGGCAACTACAAAAACAGATACTGTGCTGAAAGCTAAACGTAACAATTGGTTCAAAGGAATGCAAAAAGACTTTTATTTAAACGAAGCTGTTAACGTTTTAAGAGACATTAAATAATGGAACAAGAAAACGGTTCATTTTCTCATATCGTATTCAATAAATTAAGAAAGAACACCCTTGGTGTTCTTTCTTTTAGTGTAATAGTATTAGCTGCAATCATTTCTATTTTTGCTTATGTCTTTGCGTCCGACAAAACGGAAAATGCAAACAGACAGGACCTAACCATTGCATATTCACCTATAGGTTATCAGCAAAAAACAATCGAAATCCCTTTACCTAATTATTCAGGAAAGACTAACTTTTCTGATTTTATTTTCGGGAAAGAGATCGATACCGAACAAATAAGTATTACATCTTACAAAAGAGATGGACAAAGCATTACTTATGTTCCTTATATAGGAAACGGACTAAGTGGTGAAGCAGTAAAGATAGATTTGTCAACTTGGACAAAGCATAACATCAAAACGCAAGATATAGAGAAGGATTTTATCTATACAAAAACCTATTTACTTGGAACAGATTCTTACGGAAGAGACTTTTATTCGAGGTTAATTATCGGGACAAGAATTTCTTTTCTTATCGGGTTTATTGCTGTTTTCATTTCATTAGTTGTCGGAATCTCCTTGGGTGCTCTTGCAGGTTATTACAAGGGACGAACAGATAACATAATAATGTGGTTGATAAACGTTGTGTGGTCTATACCAACATTACTATTGGTTATTGCGATTACCTTAGCTATCGGAAAAGGGTTTTGGCAGATATTTATCGCAGTTGGACTAACGATGTGGGTAGAAGTTGCACGTGTAGTTCGTGGACAATTCCTATCATACAGAGAAAAAGAATTCGTAGAAGCAGCAAAAGCTTTAGGATTTTCGGACACAAGAATCATCTTCAATCAAATATTACCTAATGTTATTGCTCCTATTATCGTTATATCTGCTGCCAATTTTGCTTCGGCAATTTTAGTAGAAAGCGGTCTTAGTTTCCTTGGAATTGGTGCACAACCTCCTACTCCGTCTTGGGGAAATATCATAAAAGAACATTATAATCATATTATTTTAGGGAAACAACATTTGGCTATCCTACCGGGATTAGCGATTATGTTATTGGTTCTTGGGTTTAATATCTTTGGAAATGTATTGCGAGATATTATGGATATTAAGCAGTAAGAAACTTATAAAGTTTTATATTTTCTTTTTTTAAATAATTTAAAACACAAGTTATATCTTTATCTATGTCTCTATATGATTAATATTTTATCTTTTTTAACCACATAGAGACATAGGTTATATATTTATAAAGATTAGAATAGACTTTTAGTTTTCACAATAACTTTACTTAAGTTAACAACTGAAAGTATATAAACAAATCACAATTAATCAATTTCTATGTTTCTATGTAGTTAAGATTTTACCAAAAGAAAATTTAAAATATTTCTTTTTTATCTACATAGATACATAGGTTTAATTCTTAGAAATATTAGAATAGACTTATAGTTTTCACAGTAACTTTACTTAAGTTAATAACTGAAAGTTTATAAATAAATCACAATTAATCAATTTCTATGTTTCTATGTGGTTAATATTTTACCAAAACAAAATTTAAAACCTATCTGTTTTTACAATATAAATACATCGGTTTAATAATTTGGAAGATGAGTAAAAAACTCATTAACATACGTTTTTTGTCCTTCATTAAATATGTTAAAACAATTGAAGTTGATTAATATTCCTTTTGGACATTTCAGTAGTTTCATATAAGTTAATAATTGAGCTTCATAAGCAGGAACAATATCTTGCACGGCTTTTAACTCAACAACTATACTATTTTCTACATAGAGGTCACAACGAAAATCGAGATCAAGTAGTTTTTCTTTATAGATAACCGGAACCTTCATTTCTGTGAGAAAATTTATTTTCCTATGATTTAATTCTTCTTTTAAGCATTGATGATAAACACTTTCTAATAATCCTCTACCCATTATTTTATGGACTTCTATAGCAGAACCTATTATTTCATAAGTTAATTCATCTAAATATTTTTTAGTTATCATAGTCTATGTTTCTATGTTGTTAATGATTATTCAAGTGAGATATAAATAAACTTTCTATAAAAACCTCCCTACCTTTTATATAAAACCTAAGGAGGTTTTAAACAAAACGTCAAGTGATTTTAATGAAAACCACTTGACGTTTTTTATTTACTTCAATTAGAAGTTAGAAAAATTATCTTAACTATTTCTTTTTCTCATACTTTAAAGTAGCTAAAGTATCTCGTAAATCGAGACCAGGTCTAAAAAGTATTTTAGCGCCTTTAATAGTCGCAGAATTTACTTTGTTTGCAGTATCCACGCCCTCACTACTAATACTTATTTGAAAAGAACCAAAATCTCCCAAGCGAACAATCTTTCCATCAGACAAATGTTTCGATAACATTTTAGCCAAATCAATTAATGTTGCATATACATCACTCTCACTAATAGATGAGGTTTGCGCAATTTCTTTACTCAAATTTCGAAGTGATACTTCACCATCTGCAATAGAATTTGCGTAGAACTTTTTAGGCCCCGTAGGATCTCCTGGGTAAGCCTTCTGAATAACGTTGTATTTTACAGCCATAATTAAAAGTATTTATAAATTAAGAGTTAATTAACTCTAATTTAATACTTTATATTTAATTAACAAAATAAAACTATTGATTATCAATAAAATACATTATAACACAAAAATAAAAAAGGCTTCCATATATAAGGAAGCCTTGCTATTATCTTGAAACTTTGGTCGAAAGTTTTGCTGTTGTTTTTGGTACAATTGGTTGTTTATGCAACCTCATCGAGTCTTTATTAGGTGCTTTTAGCGGATAAGTTCCTGTAAGTCCAGCCAATTTGAATGCACTATATATATTCTTATTCTGCTTATTTCCTAATGCAATTACCGTAAATTGATTGTTAACATCGTGTACAAAAACGGTGTTATTCCCGTGCCACCAACCATTGTGATACAATAGTTTTTTACCATTGTCATATTCTAACAAGCGCATTCCAAGCCCATAATTCTTGAAACCTTTCTGCTCGTAACTATATCCTTGGAAAGCTTCTTTCTTTATATTCTTCGGTAAGAAATCATCTGAATACATGGCAACATCTAACTTGTACAAATCTCTTGGCGTTGAGTAGATATTTTTGTCTCCATACGTGCGGTCAAAATCATCCCAAGCCCACTCGTAACCATTGTATTTGTAAGAACGTGCTACTGTATCTTTATCGCGATCATACTCAAAAACAAAGGTATGATTCATCTCAAGAGGGTCAAAAACCATGTATTTCATTGCTTTCGGATAAGGCATTTTCATAATCTTTTCGATTACTAAAGCAAGAAAAGCGAAGTTGGTATTCGAGTAATAAAACCCTTTGTCTGCGGGACGAATTTGCTTAACGTCAAATTCTCTAAAGATATCTAACACATCTTGATTAGAAATTGGTTTCTCGCGATCCATCATTACCTTCTTGTTATTCCACAAAACATTGGCATAATTTGGCAAACCACTGCGGTGATTTAGCAAATTACGAACCGTGATATCATCGTAAGGAAAACCTTCTAATATTGTATTTACTTTTTGATCTAATTTGATTTTACCTTTCTCGACCAGCTTAAGTATCGCCATAGATGTAAAAACTTTCGAGATAGATGCTATGTGAATAGGCGTTTCGGCAGTGATTGGACGCTTATGTCTTTCGTCTGCCATCCCTTGATATTGCTCTAAAAGTACTTGCCCATTCTTCACAACCAACAAACCTCCGCTCACTTTTCCGTCAACCCAAAAGTCTTTGTAATAAGTGTTTAGTTTATTTCTGTAGTCATTAAGTTCTGCTTGTGTGTACTTCATTGGCTTGAAATCTGCTTTCCAATCCAACGAATCATAGCGCAAAGCGTGAGGATCCTTCTTTCTAACTTCTTCTTTTTGTTCGTTTTTCTTGCTACAGCTTCCCATAAACAGCATTGCAGAAGCAAGAACAACCGCTACATATTTCATGTGTTTTTTCTTAATCTTATTGTTTGTTTCTACTAAAGTATATATTTATTTGTGGAATAGTTACCCGTTTAGAAACATTAAGTTTTTTTTATGATTTGTGAGAAAGTTGAGACTTAAATTCGCCTAAGATGACACTTGTTGCAACAGCTACGTTGAGACTTTCGGTAGAACCATTTTTCCCAAAGAACGGAATACTTAGTTTATTTGTCGTTAACTTCTCGATTTCTGGAGAAATTCCATTCGCTTCGTTCCCCATTACCAAGATACCTTCTTGTGGAAGTGTTTGTTCATAAATAGATTCTCCTTCCATAAAAGTCCCGAAAATGTTTCCTTTATAGTCAGACAAGTATTTCTCCAAATCGATATAATGAACTTTCACTCGTGTAAAAGAGCCCATTGTCGACATCACAACTTTTGGGTTGTACATATCAACAGATTCTTTGGTACACAAAATATCCTCTACACCAAACCAATCAGCCAAGCGGATAATTGTTCCTAAATTACCTGGATCTCGAATATCATCCAAAGCAATACTTAAACCATTCAACTTGATGTTTTCGTTATAATTAGGTAATTCACAAAGTGCTAAACCTACATTCGGAGTAGTTAAGAAACTGATCTTTTTCAAGTCTTTTTCTTCAATAAAAGTCTTTTTGATATGTGTAGCTTCTGGCCAAAAGTCTTCAGTTATAAATAATTCTTTAATATTTATAGAACTTTTTATAACTTCCCCAATATTTTTAACACCTTCTACGACAAACAAATTATATTTTTGTCTATATTTTTTAGAACCCAGAGAAGTTATTATCTTAATAACGTTATTTGATAACATATTTATGCAAAAAAAAATTACAACAAATATAACACTTATCTCTTGTTTAGGTTTACTTTTTTATAGCTGTAGTACAACTAAAAAAGTACCTGAAGGAGAATATTTGTTTGTAAAGAACAAATTTATCTACGATAAAGAAGATCCCGATATTAAGAAGAAAAAAACTATAATCAACAAAGATTTAAGTGATTATGTGAAACAAAAACCAGCTGGTAAGTTCCTTGGTTTTTTCCCTCTTTGGCAATGGGTTTATAATTGGTCTCCTGCAAAATTTGATGAAACTTTTCAGGAATATTATCGACAAGATGCTTCGGTTCGTAACCAAAAATTATTGGACAGTTTACTAACGAAGAATAATCTTAGCGAATATGTTGGGCACAGTTTATGGAAAGAACGTCTTTATTATAGTCAAGGTGAGGCTCCAGTTTTGTTGGATGAACAACAATCAGAATTTTCGGCAAAGAACTTAAATAGATTATTTCATGACAAAGGTTATTTCGATTCGAAAGTAGCTGTTTCCTATAATAAAGATTCTGTTGCAAAAAAAGCAGAAACAATTTATGATATTAAGTTAGGTGAACCTTCTTATATCGAAACATATGATCAAAAAATATCTGATCAAAAAATAGAAGAATATCTTAATTCTCCAATTGGGAAACAAACTGTTTTGCATCCCGGAGATCAATATAATTTTGACAAATTTGAAGAAGAACGCGATCGTATCATCGATTTGTTAAAGAATAGAGGCTACTATGATTTCAATGATTCGGGCGAAGATTTATATTTTGAAGCCGATACATTAAAAAGTAACAAACGTCTTGATGTAACGATGTTTATTGATAAATATATTCAAGATTCGTTGAAAACGGATAGTATTACACCTTTTACGCAATACCGTTTTGGGAAGATAAACATTTATGCAGATTCTCGCAGTTTTGTTGATGATGAAAGTAAATTAATCAAAGAAGAATATAAAGATTATAACGTTTTATATACAAAAGAACCAGAATATCGACCAAGATATTTTACAGATGCATTTGTAATTCGTCCAGGTCAACTGTATCGTCAACGACAAGAAATTCAGACAAAACGTAATATTTTCAAGAAAGAAAATATTAACTTACATGGATTCAGAATTAATAAACAAGATTCTATCCTAAATGTAGACGTTTTCTTTACGCCAAAAAAGAAATATGACTTGAATCTCTTTGTCGAAAGTTATGCTTCTCGCTACATGAACTTTGCAATTTCTCCCGGAATGACTTTAACTTCGAGAAATTTATTTGGAGGAGGAGAAAATTTAGAAACAACTTTGAAAGGAACTTTAGGTTCTGTCAACAAAGATTTCTCAATGAATAAAGCATTCTTAAATGCTTATGAAATCGCTATCGAAACAAAGTTGAAATTTCCTTATTTATTGACACCAATTAATCTTGATAATATTTTACCAAAACGTTTTACTGCCGAATCTGCTATTAGAATGAATGCAAGTACGCAAAAAAATGTAGGTTTAGACAAAACGACTTATGGTTTTGGTTTTGATATGGATATTTCGAGTTCGGAGTTTCAACACAAAGTCTCTTTGTTTAATACGGAATTTATTAGTAATCGTAAAAAAGATCGCTATTACGAAGTATTTACAAAAGATAATAATACAAAAAACGAAGTAAAAGATTTATATTACGCATACAATCCTAATGCACCAATTTATGTAACGGACGATGAATTAACAGACGCAATCGAAGCTGACAAAGGATTCCAAAGTTCATTAACAGGAGAAGATGCAAAGTTGTATGTTGATTTTGAGAATATGTTATATAGAAAAGCTAATATTTCTCAAAATGTGTTAATCAACTCTTTTATCTATCAATTTACATTTAATCAAGAAAATTCATTTCGACCAAAAAGTAATCCTTGGTTTATTCAAGCGAGAATTGAATTAGCAGGAAATGTATTAAGAGGTTTAGACAAGGCTTTTGGTTTTAATAAAGCAGAACCAGATCGAGAAGGAAATCAAGCAGGTTTGATCTTTGGAATTCCTTATTCTCAATTCGTAAAATTTGATGTGGATGTTAGACGAAAATTCAAATTAAATTCAAATTCTAGCGTAGCAGGACGTTTCTTATTCGGAATCATTCAACCATATGGAAACTCAGATGTTGCACCCTTTGTAAGAAGTTATTCGGCTGGAGGAGCAAATGATGTTCGTGGTTGGGCTCCTTTAACATTGGGGCCTGGAAGTAAACCACGTATCGATTCTAAAAATCAAAGTTTAGAATTCGAAAGCATGAAATTATTATTCAATGCTGAATATCGCTTCAATCTTTTTGGAAGTTTGGAAGGTGCATATTTTCTTGATGCTGGTAATATTTGGGGTGTTAATAAAAATCGTCCAGAAACATTATTTAAGTTCAAAGATTTTTACAAAGAATTCGGAATTGGTTCTGGATTAGGTTTCCGTTATCACATTGGTACGTTTGCAATTGTAAGATTTGATTTGGGTTACAAAATTTATGACCCTTCTTATGAATTAGGTGATCGCTGGCAATTTGACAATTTTAATTTGCTTAAACCAAGAATCCACTTCGGAATTAATTATCCTTTCTAAAAAAACATCTATATTTGTTTCACAAAATACTAACATAATGAGCAGAAAATTTCCTGCCGGTGTTGCTACCGGTTCATTAGTTCAAGACATTATCAATGATGCAAAAGCAAATCAATACGCTTTACCAGCGTGTAATGTCATCGGTTCAGATACTATTAACGCTGCAATGGAAGCTGCAGTTGAAGTAAACTCTCCAGTTATTATTCAATTTTCTAACGGAGGTGCTGCTTTTAATGCCGGAAAAGGATTAAAAGGAGAAAATCAACTTTCTGCTATCAAAGGTGCTATTGCGGGAGCAAAACATATTCACACTTTAGCTGAGTCTTACGGAGCTACTGTAATTTTACATACAGACCATTGTGCAAAAAAATTATTGCCTTGGATTGATGGAATTATGGACGCTAACGAAGAACATTTTAATAAATTCGGAAAGACTTTATTTAGTTCTCACATGTTAGATTTATCTGAAGAGCCTTTAGAAGAAAACGTAGAAACGTGCAAAAGATACTTAGAAAGAATGTCTAAAGTTGGAATGACTTTGGAGATGGAATTAGGTATCACAGGTGGTGAAGAAGATGGTGTTGACAATTCTAATGTTGATAATTCATTATTATACACTCAACCAGAAGAAGTTGCTTACGTTTACGAAAACTTAAAATCTATTTCTGATAATTTCTGGATTGCTGCAGCATTTGGTAATGTACACGGTGTTTACAAACCAGGAAATGTTGTCTTGACTCCTAAAATTTTAGATAACTCGCAAAAATACATCAACGAAAAATATGGTGTAGACAACGCTGTTAACTTCGTATTCCACGGAGGTTCTGGTTCTACTTTAGAAGAAATTAGAGAAGCAATTAGCTACGGAGTTATCAAAATGAATATTGATACAGATTTACAATATGCATTTATGGAAGGAATTCGTAAATATTTTGACGAAAATGCAGCTTATTTACAAGGGCAAATTGGAAACCCAGAAGGTCCAGAATCTCCTAACAAAAAATATTATGATCCACGCGTGTGGTTAAGAGCTGGAGAAGTTACTTTCAAAGATAGATTAATCCAAGCTTTCCACGATTTAAATAATGTTAATACTTTAGGATAATCTTTTCACTAAGATTATTCTTACCCAAATAAAAACAGAGAATATGCCTTGGTTTATTAGAAGCAAGAAAAATATTACAACGCCTACAGAGTCTAAAAAAGACGTTAAGAAAGGCTTATGGTATAAAACACCATCAGGAAAAATTATTGAAACTGAAGAACTGAAAGCAAATGCGTATGTAAGTCCAGAGGATGATCATCACGTACAAATTGGTTCTCAAGAATACTTTGATATCTTGTTTGATGATAGTAAATTCACAGAATTAGATACAAAAGTAGAAAGTAAAGACCCATTAAATTGGACAGATACAAAACCTTATAAAGATCGTTTGAAAGAAATTAAAAAGAAAACGGGAATGACAGATTCTATTCGCAATGCGACAGGAAAAATTCATGGACGTGACATTACAATTTCTTGTATGGATTTCAAATTTATTGGAGGTTCTTTAGGATCTGTAATGGGAGAAAAAATTGCTCGTGCAATTGATTATTCTATCAAACACAAAACACCTTACATTATCATTACACAATCTGGTGGTGCGCGTATGATGGAAGCTGCAATTTCGTTGATGCAATTAGCAAAAGTAGAAGCTAAATTAATTCAATTAGCAGACAACAACATTCCTTACATTACAATCTTAACAAATCCATCTTTCGGAGGAATTACAGCATCTTTCGGATCAATTGGTGACGTTATTATGGCAGAACCAGGAGCATTAATTGGATTCGCTGGACCACGTGTTATCAAAGAAACAATTGGTAGAGATTTACCAGAAGGATTCCAAACTTCTGAGTTTTTATTAGAAAAAGGCTTCGTTGATATGATCGTTCACCGTAAAAAGATGAAAGATAAAATAAAAGAAGTAGCTGATATGTTAATGCCTATCAACTAATTAAAATAAGTGCAAATATATTTTTAAAATTTTATTCAAATTTGATTTGGATTATTAGAAATTGATTTTATATATTTGCACTCCAATCGCGAGAATAGCTCAGCTGGTAGAGCGCAACCTTGCCAAGGTTGAGGTCGCGGGTTCGAGCCCCGTTTCCCGCTCTTTGAAATATAAAAATTCATAAAAATCAAATTTTGCCTTGGTGGTGGAATTGGTAGACACGCAGGACTTAAAATCCTGTGTCCATTAGGACGTGCGGGTTCAAGTCCCGCCTGAGGTACTTTTTAATTTGATTTTTACAATTTGCACGCGGGAATAGCTCAATTGGTAGAGCGTCAGCCTTCCAAGCTGAATGTTGCGAGTTCGAGTCTCGTTTCCCGCTCAACTTCTTTCCTAGAAGTGGATGCCTTGGTGGTGGAATTGGTAGACACGCAGGACTTAAAATCCTGTGTCCATTAGGACGTGCGGGTTCAAGTCCCGCCTGAGGTACAACAAAGCTCAAGAATTTATTTTCTTGAGCTTTTTTTATGCTCCAAATAATTATATCTTTATCCTCATAATAAAGTACGTTTTTATCACATGATTCAAAAATCATTTCTAAGAAAAACACTCTTTACTCTTACCTTTTTACCTTTATTTTCGTATAGCCAAGAATCGAAAAGTTCGGATGATTTATTTCAAGAAGCGCGTCACAAAGCTTTCGAAGAAAAAGATTATACAACTGCCAAGAAACTTGCATTACAAGCTTTAGATCAATCGCCAGAATATACAGATATCGCTGTTTTTTTGGGACGAATATATACGTGGAATGATGAAACCGAAGAAGCGAGAAAAGTTTTTCAGAATGTTGAAAAAAACATGGATCCCTCTACCGATTTCTATTTAGCTTACACATCACTTGAATATTGGAATGATAATTATACAGAAGCCGTTTCTATTATTGATCGTGGATTAATTAAATATCCTAAAAATGAAGAATTATTGTTATTGAAAGCTAAAGTTCTTAATTCGAATAATGCTTATGAAGAAGCTTCAAAAACAATCAAAGAATTATTAGCGATCAATCCTAAAAATACTGAAGCACGTGAATTAGCAAATCGAATCGAAATCAATAATACTAAAAATGCAATTAGTGTAAATTATAATTACTCACATTTTGACAAGCAATTTGCAGATGATTGGCATCAAGTTTCGGTTAGTTATAAAAGACAAACTTCGATAGGTTCATTGGTCTTTAAAGTAAATTACGCAAACAAATTTAAAGATAACGGTGTTCAATATGAAGTAGAAGCTTATCCAAGACTTTCTAATACATTTTACATGTACGTTGGTGGTGGATATTCCGATAGTGATGGAATTTTCCCTAAATATCGCACAGGAGCCTCTCTTTACGCTAATTTACCTAAAAGTTTTGAAGCCGAGTTAGGTTATCGTCAACTTCATTTTTCGGATGATGTTTGGATGTTTACAGGATCAATTGGAAAATATTATAAAAATTATTGGTTCAATTTACGTGCATTTGTGACACCAAGTAACAACAATATTTCACATTCGTATACATTCACAATGCGTTATTATACGGGCGATGCAAACAATTATTTAAGCTTAGCGATTGGTACAGGTATTTCGCCTGAAGATTTTAACAACAATCTTTTAGAGGATACAACTTACAAATTGAAGTCCTTCAAAATTGGAGCAGATTATAATTTTTCAATCAATGATTTAAATTTAATTTCAATTGGTGCAAATTATTACAATCAAGAATATCGTCCAAATCAAAAAGGAAATCAATTTGATATAAGTGTCTCGTACAGCCGAAAATTCTAATTGATATAATGATTAAATATAGAATCAGGAACCATTTTTTGAGTATTTTTCAAAGAATGGTTTTTTGTTTTAAAGCTTTTCAATCGATTTTTCAACTCTGTTTCCATTTTCGAATTTTGTTCAACATCTTCTGTTAAATTCTTTTCGATTCGATATAATTTCCCTCCCGATAAATGATAATTCTGGAAAACATAATCATCCAAAATATTTTTATTTTGCATTAATGGAACGCCTTGTTTTCTATAATTTGCTTTACCGTTTTCTAAATTCTGTCCCATCCAAGTCACATAATTCGGTAATTTCATTTGATACGAATCTCTAAAATATGTCACAAAAGTCGGTGCAACATCAAAATGCGTTACAATGTTTGACATCTTTTTCGGTGTCTTTAACAAAGGAGAATAGACAATTATCGGAACATGAAAACGATCGATCTTTGTTTCCATCGGAACTTCAGGCATTCGATGATCTCCAGTAATCACAAAAATAGTTTGATTAAAATCTGAACGTTTTTGATATGCTTCAAAAAAGTTTTTTACTGCTTCATCAACACTCAAAAAAGTAACCAATTGTTGTTTATACTTTTTTACTGTCGTCAAAGTCGACGCATCATAATTTCGTGATTTAATCAACGTTTCAAACTGCTTATTATATTTCTCAACATTGTTTATTAAGAAAGGACTATGCGTCGCTAACGTCATCAAAACATTAAAATATGGTTGATTATTTTCTTTCTGCGTTACTAAATATTTTTTGAACACTGAATGATCGTCAAATCCCCAAGAAAATCCATTATTTGATGGAATTTTAGCATAATTATTTTCGTAATCATTTTCATCAATAATTGTTTCAACACCCGAATAATTCAAATATTTTGACATAAAATCAAAATCAGCATCACCACCGTAAAAATAACCAGTTTTATAACCATTACTTTTTAACAAATTATACAAATTGAAATGTTGAGGTAAGTTTTTTTGTTCCATAAAACCATTTTCAGCAAATGGCAAAGACCCCGTCAATCCAGGTAAAACTCCATATGTTCTTCCCGTCGTGCTTAATCCATTTTCCCAATACAAACTCTTTTTCGAAAGCTGATCGATATATGGTGTAAAAGAACCTAAATATGCAACTTCGTTACTAAAAGCTCGTCCCAAACCTTCAATCACATTAAAAACAACATTCGGTTTTTCTGTTGTTAGATTAAATTGATCCGCGAAGAAATTTTTATTCTCATCTTGATACAAAAATGGATAATTAGTTTTATCAAAATAATGTCGATTATCTTCTTTATTTGAACTCGAATTTGAGTTTAAAAAATCAATTTCCGAAAGTTTATCTTCTGCATATTGTTCAAACGAATTTGAGAAAAAATAAGACGACTTACTCAAAATTAGATTAGATGAAAACTCATCATTTTGAGTACTTTTCAAATACAAATTAATTGGAATAATAAACGATAAAAAACTCAAAACTATTAATGGAAATTGAAGAAATTTTTGATTGATTTTTAATCTATAACTGTAAATAAAAATCGTTGTTAAAATAGCAATTGCAACGATTGACAAAAGAATGTTTGTAATATTTACAACGCCTGATGCACCAATAATTAATTTCAATTCTTCGAACGTATAAGAAAACAAATCTGAACCTAATAAATTGAGCGTTGTTTGAAAATATTTAATCAATAAAACATTTGAAATAATTAAAAAAGAATACGCAAAAACGATCCATTTTTTTGCCCAACTTATCGAATAAAATTGCAGTAAAAAATATATAAAACTTACAACAAAAATACTATCTAAAGCAAAAACGATATTATGTACGAATAAGTCAAAAAATAAAGTTTGATTAGAAGTTGTTGTAAGATTTTCTTGATAAAGATAAAATTCAAGAATTGTTGACAATCCAAAAAGTAACAAATAAACCAATGAAATGAACGTAGTTTGCTGAATTAAATTAATGAATCCAAGTTTCAGTTTTTGCCAAATAGATAATTCTTTCGATTGATTTCCACCAAAACCTTGTCGCGTCATTTCTCCCCACGAATTATTTTTCAGAAAGAAATCCTTCACCCCTTTCACGCCTGCCATCACAACAAACGGATGAAATGTAAACGGCTCTATAAACGCCGTAAAAAATAATTTCGGAATATCGCCTTTTTTGTGATAAACATTATACGTCATCAAATCAATCAGAATGGCATAAATCGAATATAATATTCCATAAAGCAACACAAAAGCCATTAAAGGAAAGAAAATATGCCAATTAATAAATCCTAAAAAGAATAAAACTACGAAAATGATCCAACCAATGTATTCGATAATCGGTCCTAAAAATTCGAAGAAAAACCAATACGGATAACTCATCATTCCAAGTTTTCCATATTTAGGATTGAAAAATAAAATACGATGTTTCCACAATGTTTCTATCGTTCCACGCATCCAACGATTGCGTTGTTTGGTCAAAATTTCTTTACTTTCTGGCACTTCGGTCCAACAAAGCGGATCGGGAATATTCACCACTTTATAGGCCAATTTTTGTTCGTGCATATAACGTCTCATTCGCACAACAAGCTCCATATCTTCGCCAACTGTATTGTGATCGTAACCGCCACACTGGAGTACAATTTCACGATCAAAAGCACCAAAAGCACCCGAAATCAGCATCAAACCATTGGCGCGCGACCACGCCATTCTTCCCAAAAGAAATGCTCGAATGTATTCTAACGCTTGCGCTCTTCCTAAACGAGTTTTTGGCAAATTAACATCGACAATTTTTCCGTCAACAATGGTACAATTATTCGCCAAACGAATAACTCCTCCACATGCAATTACTTTTGCTTTTGCTTCATCCATAAACGGTTTTGCTAGCTTCAGAATCGCATCTTGTTCTAAAATACAATCGACATCAATACAAACAATATAATCGTTTGTTGCAATATTAATTCCGACATTTAGCGCATCCGATTTTCCTCCATTTACTTTGTCAACAATAATTAATTTCTTGAAAACAGGATTTATACTTTTATAAATCGCATTAATTGGTTTCGTTTCTATATTTCCTTCAACGAAATAATCAATTTTAATCAAATCATACGCTTCTATTAATCGTTGCAACGAATCATCTTTGGAACCATCATTTACAATAATAATTTCGAGTTGATTGTAATACAACGACAACAAAGAACGCACGTTCTCCACAATCGTTGCACCTTCATTATAAGCGGGCGCAATAAGGCTAAAAGTTGGCGCATTGGGCGATGTTGCAATAAGCGAATAATCTGTAAAACTGTTTTTTCGGATATAAGATTTTATCGCTCCTTTTGCGTAAAAACCTATCCATCCATACACTAAAATTAATAGGACTGAGTAAAAAAGGAAGCCGTAAATAAAAAAATCGAAAGCCGTTTCTAGCCAATTCATGATTAGTTTTCTTGGATAATTTGATTAATAATTTGTTTTAATTCAGGAGAGTTTGATTGATGTGCAAGTTTTTGTAAATCGGTTTTTGAACAACAATTATTTAACGCTTTTACACTTGCTTTTTTGATAGAAAATGAAGGATTTTCCTTTGCTTGAGTTTCTAAAAATGTGTTGTTTTCTGGATTAGAAATTTTATCTAAGGCTTTTAAAATTTGAATTTGAAACTTTTCGTTACACGTTTGATATTGTTCAATCAATAGCTTTGAAGTTGAATCATCTTCGATTCTGACTAATGTTTTAATCGTTTCTTCCACAACTTTTTCATCAGAAACATGCAAATTATCTGCGACCAAATCGTGCATTTGCAACAATTGAAACTTGCGAATTAATTTCATAGCAAGAATTTTTACACTTTGATTAGGTGATTTTAACCAACTCGAAATTATGATATCAACCTCATCATTATTCGGTAAAATTGTAATTGCATCCAACAACTTCAATTGCTGCCAATCCGTCAATTGCTCCTGTAAATTGTCTAAAAAAAATAATCCTTCGAAACCCGAAAATTTTGCTAAACCATATTGCGCTTCAGATCGAACTAAATCATTTTTATGTTGTAACATACTTTTGATTTTCGGTAAAGTTTCAACATGATTCATCGCCGTAACTTCCTGTATTGCTTCTGCAATTTCATGATTTTTTTGACTATTTAATTTCTGTAAGGATATTTTTTTTAATTGATAATGGTCAAATAAATTTTGAATACTTTCTTTTGAATTTCCAGAAAAATTTTGTTCCGCTTTTAGTAATTTTTTGATAAAATAATGTTTGAATGAACTTGATTTCAAATAATCCGTAAAATCAGTATTCGAATTGGATTGATCATCCAAAATTGTTTCATAAATTTCTTGATCAATAATAGCATTCCACTTATTTTTCTTTGTAATGATTTTATATTCAATTATACTTGTCAATAACGTATAAATAATTGTCAAAAAAAGTAAAATAAGTAGAACGTAGATTCCTACGATTAACTCGGTATAGGTTATAATTTGTAGGATAATCATGCTTTTATTTTAGTAATTTCTTCACGCGAACAGACAATTCAATAGGACTAAATGGTTTCACCATAAAATCATTTGCCCCCAAATTAAATGCTTCCACTACCACATCTTCTTGCCCTAAAGAAGACAAAATAATCATTGGTGTTTCGGAATTCTTACTTTTTCTAACAGCACTAATAATCTCCAAACCAGACGCAAAAGGCATCATAATATCGGTAATAATCAAATCAATATCTTCAGTCTCAATCTTACTGATTGCTTCTTTTCCATTTCGTGTTAAAACAACTTTGTAACCTTCTTTTTTCAGTTTGTGCTCAATTGTTTTTAAAATCAATTCATCGTCTTCGGCAATTAAAATCTGCATAATATTGGTTTTTAAATATTTTTTAAATAGTTAATAACTAATTCTATTTCGGTTTTTACTTTAATAATCAGCTGGTTTTCTTGTAGGTAATTGATTGAAGTTGATTTTTCTATTTGTTCGGTTAAATCAGCCAAAATTGTTAGTCCAGCAGTTTTTGCTGTTCCTTTTACTTTATGACCTAATTGATTTAATCCTTCTAAATTTTGTTTGTTGGAATAAGTTTCAAATTCTAGGATAGATTTTTCTAACTCATTAATAATTATTTCTATAAATGTTTTTCTAAACGATTCGTCTTCTTTCGTATAATTATTTATCATCGAAAGATCAAGGTGATTTCCAAAATCATTGGTTTCAATCTTTTCATATTGAGAAAAGTCTAACCATTTTTCTAGGACATCAAAAATATCTTTTTCTCGAATTGGTTTTGCTAAGAAGTCATTCAATCCTGCATCAAGACATTTTTCTTTTTCGCCTTTTACATTTCCCGCTGTCACTGCTATAATCGGAGTTTCTTGAAAATTGTTTAATAAACGAATAACCTTAGTTGCTTCAATACCATTCATTTCTGGCATTTGAATATCCATCAAGATTAAATCGACTTTATTTTCTTGACAAATCGACACTGCTTCCACACCATTTGCAGCTGTATATAAAATAGAATTTGGCGCAATATTTTTTATAATCTGCTGATTTAAAGCCATATTAACTAGTCTCTCCTTAAACTACTTATAATTTACTGATTATTAGTATTTTGGGTTTAAAAAGTTTGTTTTTTATTGCAAGAATTTGTATCTTAGAGCTTTAAAACCTTGCAAATATGTTGGGGAAAAATCCAGAAAAGAAGCCAGAATTATTCCGCCCAATGTTGGTGGATTTTATTGACCACGAGCATGAACTTGTTCTACTTTCAGAAAAAATAGATTGGAATTATTTTGAGAAAGAATTTTCGTCCTTGTATTCCAAAGTGGGCAATCCGAGCCATCCGATTCGGTTTATGGTGGGTTGTTTGCTACTGAAACATTTGTATAATTTGGGCGATGAGACGTTGGAAAAAGCCTGGATCATGAATCCTTATATGCAGCATTTTTGTGGCAGGGTTTTCTTTGAACACGAATTTCCTTGTGACCCGAGTAATTTTGTTCATTTCCGAAAAAGAATTGGCGAAAAAGGCATCGAAAAAATCTTTGCCTACAGCGTAAGAATGCACGATGCCAAGACGAACACCTCAAATTTTGTTTTGTCCGATACTACCGTTCAGGAGAATAATACCTCTTTTCCTACCGATGCAAAATTGTGCAAAAAAGTGATCGATTATTGCAACAAAATAGCCGGAAATGAAGGCATAAAACAAAGACAACGCTACACAAAAGTCAGCAAACAAATGGTGCGCAACACCTACAACGGAAAACATCCCAAGCGGGCAAAAGCGGCAAGGAAATCTCAAAGACAGCTCAAAACCATCGCCATGAGACTGATTCGTGAATTGCAACGGAATTTTAATGCAGAACAGCAAGAATTTTATAAAGATTTAATGACATTGTACACCAAGGTTGTCACACAAAAAAGAAACGATGCCGATAAAATTTACAGCATTCACAAGCCTTTTACCCGATGTATTGCCAAAGGAAAAGCGCATAGCCAGTATGAATTTGGGAATAAGGTAGGTTTGATAACCACCGCCAACAAAGGCAAGAAAATCATTCTCGGGATTAAAGCATTTTTGCAAACTCCTTACGATGGTCACACCATAGAACCACTTTTGGAACAGATGGAAACCGGTGGTCAAAAGCTCCCAAAAGAACTCGTTTACGATAGAGGTGGCAGAGGAAAATCAGAAATAAAGGGCGTGAAAATCTCCATCCCAAGCACTCCAAGAAAAAAAGACACTGCTTATCAAAAGCAGACAAAGCGCAAAAAATTTAGAACCAGAGCGGCAATAGAACCTATCATCGGACATTTAAAAACCGATTTTAGGCTGGCAAAAAATTACTTCATGGGAGAAACGGGACCACAAATCAATGCATTACTAGCTGCAACCGCTTGGAACATGAAGAAAATGATGGAACTACTGAAACAGAAAATTATTATCTTATTTTATAAGATACAAATTATGCTGTTTTCTAATCCTGTTTTTAAAAATAAATTAAATAGTGGGTTTTGTTAAGGAACGACTAACTAAATTATCATCAGCAATTAAAATGTGAAATTGTTTCGAAAAATCTTGCGAAATTTCTTCTTGATTTTCAATTTCTATGGTTTGAATTTCTTTCGAATCAATAATCGTTTTACGCAGCGTATCAAACAATTCTTCAGACTTAATTGGTTTTAATAAACGCGAAGTTATTCCCAATTCTTTTGCTTTCTGAATTAGATATTCATCCTCAGAAGAACTATGCAATAATACTAAAGGAGTTTTTGTGTTCTTTGTTATAAAATACTCTTTTATTTTCTGAATTGTTTCTAAACCATTCAAAACTGGCATGTGATAATCCATCAAAATAACATCGTAAATATCACCATTCAAAACTTTCTGAAGCGCTTCCATTCCATTATTCGCAATATCAGATGTTATATTTTTGAACTTCAACATATGTTGCAAAATCATTTGATTACTTTGATTATCATCTACAATCAACACATGATTTATTTCGTCCAAATGATCAAATTGTTGCTCAATATTATATTCGTAATCAACTTCTAAATCAAAGAAAAATGTAGAACCTTTATCTATTTCGCTTTGCAATTCTAGATGACTTCCGAAATAATTTAATAATTTATTCGAAATTGTTAAACCTAAACCTGTTCCTCCGAAACGTTTGCTAACAGTACTATCTTCTTGTGTAAATGCATCAAAAATCTTGGCTTGTTTTTCTGGTTTTATCCCAATTCCTGTATCACGAACAGAGAATCTCAGTTTTGCTTTTTCTCCTTTCACAATTGGTTCAACTGGACTAATTTTTAGTTCTATTTCTCCACTATCCGTAAATTTCACAGCGTTTCCAAGTAGATTAATTAACACTTGTTTCAATCGAGCTTCGTCAATCCAAATAAATTGAGGTAAATTATTATCTATATTCAACAACAATTCAATTTTTTTGTTTTCGGCTTGATAAAGAATCACATTGATTACTTGATTTCCTAACTCGAACAGATTATTTTTTTCTATCGAAACATCCATTCGACCTGATTCAATTTTAGAGAAATCTAAAATGTCATTTATTATTGACAATAATGAATTTGCAGAATCATTAATAAAATTCAAATATTGTTTTTGAGTTGGATTAAGCGGCGTTTTCAACAATAAATCAGAGAAACCAATCACACCATTTAACGGCGTTCGAATCTCGTGACTCATATTGGCTAAAAACTCTGACTTTGCTTTACTAGCAATATCAGCATTCTTTTTGGCTTTTTTAAGTTCTTTATTTTTCTTGACAGATTCTGTTATATTTTGCGAAAACATGATCAAACCGCCAATCTGTTTTTTATTGATATACCAAGGATGAATTGCCCACGAATAGTGTTGATCCGTATCATATTTTGGTGTGCGATAAATAGTATCTTCATTCGAATAATTTTCGCCTTGCAAACAAGCCTCATAAATCGCTTTTCTTTCTGCTGGAACATTGTACATTTCATAATGAGATTTTCCAATAACATTTTTCTTTTTCATTGCAAATTCATCACACCATTGATTACTTAATGTTAGATAATTCATTTCACTATCAAACATTGCAACAGAAGCTGGTACATGATTAATAAACGTTTCAAAAATAGCTTTTTGTCTTGTCAACTCTAACGTATAACGTTTTCTCTCATTAATATCCTGAAAAATTCCAAAAACACTAACACATTCTCCGTTTACGAATTCTGGAATCCCTTTACATCTTACCCAAATTGTTTTTCCTTTTTGGGTAACAATCTGCAACTCCATATCATATTCGATTCCTTTTTCTACCGCATCTCTAAAGGCTTTCTTTATTTTTGGATAACTACTTTTTGCTTCATAAAAATTGAGTGCAGTTTCTACATTTGGTTCATAATCTGGTTCAACTTCATGGATTTTTTTCGTTATATCAGCCCAAATTAATTTTCGCTTCACTAAATCATATTTCCAACCTCCTACATTCGCAACTTCGTACGTATGATCTAGCAACTGACGAACACGATTAAGATCTCTTTCCAACAAAGTCCTTTGTGTCATATCCACAGCAGTACTCATTACAACAGGATTTCCTTCGTTATCTTTGTCCAAAATATTACTGTATAACCAATATGTTAACGAGCCATCTTTCTTAATCAAGCTCATCAAACCAGAATCTTGCTTTTTATTCAAAATCGTCTCTATATAGGTTTGATATTCTTTTTGATTAGATTTTGGAATTATTTTTTTCAGATTCAAATCTTTTGCCTCATTTTCTGAATAGCCCATAGATTCTAATCCTGTCTTATTTATAGACAAAATATTTCCATCCAAATCATGAATTGTCATTAAACCAAGCGAAGAATTGAAGAAATTTCTAAACTTACGTTCGCTATTTTCTAATTCTACTTTTTTCGAATTTTCAAGCGTAATATCTCGACCAAAGAAAAAGATTTCGTTATCAATTTTCAAGTTAGATTTTGTATACCATTCCACTAACTTCCCTTCTTGAGATTCCGGAGAACACATCAAACATTTAAAATTGATTGAATCTGTATTATTTTTAAGATTTGATAAATACGTATTAACTTTCTTCTTATCTTTTTCCGAAACAAAATCTAAAAAGTTTTCTGCAATAATTGTCTTTTCATCTTTTATTCCTAAAACCTCTTTAAAAGAAGGATTTATAGATTTTAGAACACCATTAATATCGGCAACTCCAATAAGATTATTAGATATTTTATAGATATTTTGAAAGTAAGAAGCGTCTTTTTTTCGCTTTTTACTAACCAATAATTTGGTAATATTTTTCCCAAGTTGAATCAATAAATTACGTTGTTTATCGTCTAACGTTCTTGGATAATGGTCGTTTACACACAATGTTCCCAACGCATTTCCATTATCATCAATCAACGGAACACCAGCATAGAACTGAATATTTGCAGCTTTTACACCAGCAATATTTTTTGCAGGTTCAAATTTCGTCACATCATCAATCACCAAAATTTCATTTTCTACCAAAGAAAATTGACATATCGTTTGTTGACGCGGAACAATATCTACCTCGATTCCACAATTTGCTTTAATCACTTGATAGTTTTCATCAAAAACAGAAACTAACGCAATTGGCGCATTACAAATCAAACTCGCAGCATTTGCAAAAACTTCTAATTCTTCGTCTTTATCATGCGCTTGTAAATTATAATCGTAAACCGCTTGCAATCTTTGCTTTTCGTTCGTTGGGATGGGATAATTTTCCATTTAAATAATAGCTATTTTAAAGGAAAGTAGAGGTGGTTAAAGATATTACATAAATCCAAATATTCGAAATCAATTATTTCTAAAAATCAAACCAACCTTTTTATTCATAAAATCATCTCTATTATAAATCTAAACTTTAAAAAATATGAAAATCACAATCTCAACCCCATGCAAAGAAAAATTACGAGATGATAATTTTTGCGCAAAATGTCAACATAAAATTACTGACTTTTCTAACTTGACAAATGACGAAATTTCGAATGAATTTCAGAAAAAAAATGTTCATTGTGGTATTTTTCATCCAAGCCAATTAGGTCAAAATCTTTTCAAGAAAACGATTTCTAATGTTATGATTTTTTCTGCTTTAGGATTAATGAGTACTTCATCAAAAGCTCAAAAACATAATATAGCTTGTCATGATAATCCATTCCCAATCAATAATTCTATAGAAAATGAATCGATTGAATTTAAAATAATTGTTGCAAAAAGTTCTAATTCTAGAATTCAAGAGTTTTCTACTTTCCGATTATTGATTAATGGTGAATTGATAGAACAAACTTTAAAAGTTGGTGAAGAATACACTATAAAATGCGATATCCAAAAAGGTTTACCAATTGATATTCGATTAGCTTCAAACGAAAATATATCGGACATTACAAAAAGTTATACGAAACAAAATTTACCTAAAAAACTGAAATTTAACACAAGTGATTTTGAGTTAAAAGGAAAAATTACAGGTGAAATTGTAACTACTCCGACAATACAAGGAATAATTGCTATTAAAAAATAGTTTTTTTGCTTTTATGATTATTTTCTTACCTTGCTAACACAAAAGGGAATCGAGTGCAAATCTCGAGCTGTCGCGCAACTGTAAGTAGAGAAAAACTATAAGCCAGACCACTTTTTAGATGATGCTTTCGCGATTGAAGCTCAATCAAAACTACATGTATTTTATTATTTGTTGAATTGATTGCACTTGATTTCGAAAGCATTTTTTTATTAAAATTTAGTTTAGTATAAAATGCAAAAAGAAGAAATTCAACACATTATTGATCTTAAAACAAAACCGCTTGGAGCTTTAGGTTTATTAGAAAAAATCGCACTTAAAATTAGTTTGGTTCAACAAAAAAAACAGTTAGAATTAATACAACCTCATCTAATTGTTTTCGCAAGCGATCACGGAATTGCACAATCTGGTGTTAGTGCGTATCCTGCGGAAGTTACGCCTCAAATGGTTTTTAATTTTCTAAATAATGGAGCGGCGATTAATGTTTTTTGCAATCAAAATAAGATTGATTTAACCATTGTTGACGCTGGTGTGAATTATGATTTCGAAGATTATTCGGTTTTGAAAAATTGTAAAGTGACCAAATCAACCAAAAATTTCTTGTACGAACCTGCCATGACCTTAGATCAATTGGAACAATGTTTTGATTACTCGAAGACAATTGTGGACGAAATCGCTCAAAACGGAACAAATATTATTGGTTTTGGCGAAATGGGAATTGGGAACACTTCTTCTGCATCGATGCTTGTACATTATTTAACCGATTTACCTCTCGCACAATGTGTAGGACGCGGAACAGGTTTGAATGATGAGCAATTACAGAATAAAATCAATATTCTAAATGAAGCGAAGAATACACATGAGAAAATTAATGATCCAAAACAAATTTTAGCCACTTTTGGAGGTTTTGAAGTTGCTCAAATGACAGCTGCAATGTTATCTGCTTACGAACATAATATGTTGTTGATGATTGATGGCTATATTGCTTCGGCTGCGTTTTTGGTTGCGTCTAAATTGAAACCAGAAATTCTAAATAATGCTATTTTTTGTCATCAAAGTGATGAATCTGGGCATCAATATTTGTTGAATTATTTCAACGAAGAACCAATTCTGAAAATCAATTTACGTGTTGGCGAAGGAACAGGTTGCGCATTGGCTTATCCAATTATCAAAAGTGCAGTGAATTTCTACAATGATATGGCGAGTTTCGAATCAGCAGGCGTGAGTAACAAAGAAACTCAAGTAGAATGCTAAAAAAAGAAATCACTTATTTTTTAACAGCGTTGATGTTTTTTACACGAATTCCAATTCCGTTCAAAATTCCATACAGCAACGAAATTATGAATCAATCACAGAAATATTATGCGGCAATTGGTTTATTGGTTGGTATTTTTAATGCATTAATTTATACGATTTGTCAGTTTATTTTACCAGTTGATATCGCCATTATTATCACAATGATTGCAAGCGTTTTACTGACTGGCGCCTTTCATGAAGACGGTTTTACAGATGTTTGTGATAGTTTCGGAGGTGGTTATGGTAAAGAAAAAATCTTGATGATTATGAAAGATAGCCGAATTGGAGCTTATGGTGTAATAGGCGTTATCTTATTATTATTATTAAAATTCACATCACTTCAACACATTGCCGAAAATAACTTTTGGTTGATGATTTTCAGCTTGATCGCAGCACATTCGGTTAGTCGCTTTTTTTCTGGAATGATGATTTACACCCACGAATATGTAACAGATATTGACAAAAGTAAATCGAAACCGATGGCAAATAAAGCACTTCCGATAAAAAATCTTGTCATTAGTTTTCTTTTCTGTCTTGTGCCTTTTATTGTTTTTGGCGAATGGAAATTCTTGTTGATTTTACCACTTTGTTACACAGGAAAAGTTTATTTAGGCTGGTATTTCAAAAAATATATTGGCGGATATACGGGCGATTGCTTGGGAACTGTGCAACAAGTTACCGAAGTTTTGTTTTATCTTGGTATTTTAATTCTATGCAAGTTTCTGTAATTCGACATACAAAAGTTAATGTTCCTTCATCAGTTTGTTACGGGCAAACTGATGTGGAATTAACTGACTCTTTTCATCAAGAAGTGGTACAAATTCATACTAAACTTGAAAACGATTTTGAGGTAATTTTTTCAAGTCCGTTAAGTCGTTGTCAACGATTGGCAGAAACTTTCTCGAATGAAATTATTTTTGATGATCGATTAAAAGAATTCAATTTTGGAGATTGGGAAATGAAATCATGGAACGAAATTCCTTCGGAAGAGATAGAACCTTGGTACGACGATTTTGTCAAAACTAAAACGCCAAATGGCGAATCGATGCAAGAAATGTCTGCCCGTTTTTTTGATTTTATGGACGAATTACGAAATGCTCAATACGAAAAAGTATTAATTGTTGCGCATGGTGGAATCATTCGTTTGATGTGGTGTTATTTGTTGCAAATTCCAATCAAAAATGCATTCAAAATTCCTGTAAATTATGGCGAAATATTTCAGTTTAATTTAGGAAAAACGAATGAAGAAGATTTTATTTTGAGAAAAGAATAGATTACAAACATTTTATCTTTTCTAACGACTTCCATTCATGCTCGATATTTGTCATAAGAATTGCATTATCAAACTGAACAGAACCTTTTGGGAAAATCGTTTCATCTTCAAAAAAGCTTGATTTTACATGTGAAACTTCCAAAGGTTCTACTTCCCAATTATAGGTTTCGAGTTTTAAACCTTCAAAATTATTTCCATTTGGAGAATAACCGACAGAACCATACTCGAAGAATTTTGACACCTCATCCAACGTTTCGAAAATCGAATTAGAATTAAATTCAAAAGCTTTTTTAGCATCAATTTCAATTCGTGTATCGTCAGAACTCGTGAAATCTAAATGATAATTATCGTTTTCTTCTATAACATTAAACTTCGCAAAATAATGTTTGCCAGGAAAAACTCGACCACCAACAAGTGCATTCAATTTTAGCGAAGTATCTCGCCTCGGAATATATACACCTTCTTTTGTCACGCCATTTTCATCCCATTCAACCGCAATTCGATGCGCTGCATTTTCAGAATTCACTCCTACAAAATCAGGCAAACCTTTTGGTTTTATATCTTTCAATCGGATCAAACAAATTCCTGCAATTGCTTTTCCTTTGTACAATTTTAGACGAAAAGGTCGGGGCAAAATCTTCTCAATATAGTGTGGTTCTACACAAAAATTGATTAACATTCTGCGTTCTATAATACCATGAATTGTAGGAATTTTCATAACTCTATTTTATTATTTTCAACAAATTCATTAATAATTGATTTGAGATTTCGTGTTACATCAAACTCTAAAATATTTTTTACTGACATCAAGCTTTCTATTTTCCAAGCGTCATTTATAGAATTATATGAATCTAATTTAGAAACTAAATTTTGATAAAAAATATCGTCTCCAATTTCCATTTCAAGTTTATTTATAAATTCATTTATTGTAATCGATTCTTCGGGCCAATCATTTTCTGCATCAAAAAGTTTAATTGCAATCGTAAAATCTACTTTCGACTTGAAATTATTTCTTTCAATTAGTATTAATAACTCATCAAATGTCATTCAAATTATATTTTTCCCTAATTTCTCAAAAAAAATCAACAAGTCAAATATTTCAAAATTAATTTATTAGAAAAAAGTTGTAAAATTTATTCGAAAAACACTTGCAAAAGTAATATTAATGACCTTATATTTGCACTCACAACGCGGGAATAGCTCAATTGGTAGAGCGTCAGCCTTCCAAGCTGAATGTTGCGAGTTCGAGTCTCGTTTCCCGCTCTTTGAAATATTAAATTCAAAAATCAAATTTTGCCTTGGTGGTGGAATTGGTAGACACGCAGGACTTAAAATCCTGTGTCCATTAGGACGTGCGGGTTCAAGTCCCGCCTGAGGTACTTTTTAATTTGATTTGAAAATTTACGCGGGAATAGCTCAATTGGTAGAGCGTCAGCCTTCCAAGCTGAATGTTGCGAGTTCGAGTCTCGTTTCCCGCTCTGTAAAAGCCGAAGATTAATCTTCGGCTTTTTTTATTTAGAAAAAATTTGATTCCAAAACATAAAAAAACCTTAAACAATAACGTTTAAGGTTTTACTTTTTTATCTAAATTGTTGTCTTATTTCGCTTCTTCAGACAACATTTGTTTGTATTTTTTACCTTCAATTAATCTTTTTTCTGCCCAAATTGTTCCTCCAGGAATAACTGCAGCAACAAAAAAGATCATAAAAATTTTCCAAGACCAATTGTATTTTTCCTTCAATAAATAAACCAATATAATATAAGCTACAAACAATCCTCCGTGTACGCGTCCTGCGTACGTTACCCAAGTCGGATCTTCCCAAATATATTTCATTGGCATTGCGATAAAAAACAAAACTATCGCAGAAATAGCTTCTAAATATCCAGTAATTTTAAATAATTTCAACATTCATCTTAAATTTGAAGTCAAAAATAATTTTTAATTTTCAAATGAACACTAATAGATATCAGTAAAACAAATACTTAACATCTATTTTACACGTTATTATAAGCAACAATGCGATTTTTAGTTTACATATTTCTCTTTTTTTTCCAAACAATTTTGCTTTTTGGGCAAGAAAAAACGTATCATTTTTTTCGTTATAATGATGATTCAAAATCGTATACAAAAGATTTCGAAAGCAAAAATCTTGATTCATCTTTAGATTCGCTTCAAAAAACGGGTTATTATACTTTGACGATTGATTCGATAAAAAATGAAAAAGTTTATCTAAATAAAGGAAAATTGCACCAAACAATTTGGGTGAAGAACAATGAATTGTTCGAAAATAAAAATAATTATTTCCCAACAAATAATTTAGATTCTATTCTAAATAAAATCGCCAAAATCAACACTAATCAAGGTTATCCGTTTGCGCAAATAAAACTTGTTTCGAATGGTTTTGAAGAAAATGAACAGAAAATTGAATTGGTTTTAGACAAAGGAAATCAGCGCAAAATTGATGGTGTAAAATTGGTTGGTTACGAAAAATTATCCAAAGGTTATTTGCGTCATGGACTTAATATAAAAACCGGCGAAGTCTACAATGAACAGAAGTTGGCAACGATTTCGACATTAATGCAACAAACCAATTATATTGCAGAAGCGCAATTACCACAAACTTTATTTAAGCTCGATTCGACGATTTTATATTTGTATCCTCGCAAAGTGAATTCAAATTATTTTGATGGTGTTTTAGGTTTTGGAACTGATGATAACGGCGATTTTAGATTGAACGGAAATGTACAACTTTCGTTAAATAATGTGTTCAATAGTTTAGAGGAAATCAGGTTAAATTGGATTGGAACAGCGAATAAAAATACGTCGTTGAATATTGGTGTTAAAGTGCCTTATTTGTTCAAATCTGCGATTGGTTCGGAAACTAATTTCAAGCTTTTCAAGCAAGATTCTGTTTTTGTGAATTTGGATTTTTCGGAGCGATTATTTTATCAACTCAACCTCAACTCGAATATTGGTGTGAGCGGAATTATACAATCGTCTAACTTTTTGTTGGAAGATGATTCTTATCTAAAATCGAGCTACGACGATTATTCGAAAATTGGTTTTGGTTTGAGTTATCACTATTTCCTGAAACATCCTTTTCGTTTGATGGAAGGAAAATCGATGTTGAATGTTGCGGTAAATTCGATTCGTAAAAAAGAAAAGAATTTTTCGTGGACAGAAGATTTGGAAAATAAAACCGTCAATCAAGTTGAAGTTGGTCTAAAAACGTTTCGTTTGTTCGAATTATCCAAAAAGCATTTCTTAAAAGCTGGTGCAGAGTTTAGAGGTTTACTCACGAAAGACGATGATTTTTCCGAAAACGAATTGTACAGAATTGGTGGTTTCGGGAGTTTTAGAGGTTTTAACGAAGAAAGTATTACGGCAAATATGTACGGATTTCTGAGTGCAGATTATCGTTTTGTTCCAAGCGAAGCTTTTTATATTGGGCTTTTCGCCGATTATGGTTTTATTGATAACAAACGCGCAAATCTGAACACTTCTTTATTAAGTTTAGGAACTGGAATTTCTTTTTTAACGAAAATGGGAATTTTTAATTTGAGTTATGCAGTTGGTAAAACAGACGAAACTTCTTTCGACTTCAAAGAATCTAAAATCCATTTTGGGATATTAAGTCAGTTTTAAAAAAAATATTTTACTTTAATTTCTATAAACATTTAATAATGAAATATTTATCAATTATATTTTTATTTATATCCATAAATAATTTTGCTCAAGAATATATATTCAAAAATACATGTTATTTAGGAGATGATATACATACTCAATCTATTGATACTATAAAATCTAAAGAAAAACTAAATTTATTATTCTATAATAAACACTATGATTCTTATACTCCATCTTTATTTCCAAATCATTTAGTATCAAAGAAGAAAGAAATAAGACCTCTTGTAAACAAAACAAAAGATGGATATATTGTCGAATATTATGATCAAAATAATAGACTAATAAAATATTCTTTCAATAATCAAGCAAGTAATTTTGATGTAGAAATCATTTATTATAACAATAATTATCCTGAATTTATTATTGAACACTTCTTAGATTTACATCATAGTGAGAATTATATAGCATCTATTACTTATGATTTGAAATATAATCAAAGACAAGAACTTATATTTATAAAAATGATTGATAACAATAAATATAGATGTGAATTAGAAAAAATTAATTAATTATTTTTAATTCTATTAATTACTAATATCTAAAACGAGTTCATTTGTAATAAATGTGACATTACATTTATCTAAAACATGTTCGTTTGTAATAAATGTTAACTTACGTTTATCTCAATCATATCTGTTTGCGATGTTCGTCAAGAAGATTTGATTACAAACAAGGTTATTTATAATAAATGTAAGGCTACATTAATCTAAAACATGTCCGTTTGCAATGTCCGTAAAGAAAATTTCATTACAAACAGGTGTGTTTATCCTTTCCCGAGTCCTCGGTTGATCACAAACAAGTCTGTTTTAGCTTACCAAAAGTATTGTGTGAATGAATACTAAGAAGTTTTATTAAAAAAACTTTAAATTTTTATAGGTTTATTGTTAACATTTTCGTGAAATTAGCTACTTATAAAATACTCACACAAAATAAATTTAAAAATGCGTAAAATTTTTTATCCAGTTTTAGCTTCTGCTTTATTTTTAGCTTCAGCTCAATTGGTGTCTGCACAAGACAATTTAGTTAATTCTTTGAACAAAAATGTTAGTGAAAATAGTAAAGAAGCTTTCAAATTTACTGATGTTATCAATTTAGCTAAAACTCCAGTAGAAAATCAAGGTTCATCAGGAACTTGTTGGTCATATTCAGGAAATTCTTTCTTCGAATCAGAAATGTTAAGAATGGGAAAACAACCTATTCAATTGTCTCCAATTTTCAATGCCAGAAATACATATGTTGAAAAAGGAAAACAATATGTTCGTATGCATGGCGCTACAACTTTAGGTGATGGAGGTTCTTTCTATGATGTTTTAAATACAATCAAAAAATATGGAGCTGTTCCAGAATCTGTATACACAGGTTTGAATTACGGAACAAAAACAAATCAATTTGGTGAAATGGCTGCAATTCAAGAAGGAGTTTTGAAAGCGGTTGTTGCAAATCCAAATGGTAAATTAACTCCAAACTGGGAGAAAGCCTATACAGCTGTTTTGGATAGCTATTTAGGAGAATATCCAAAGGAATTCACGTATAACGGAAAAAAATACACACCACGTACATTTGCTGATCAAGTGGTAGGAATTAATCCAAACGATTATGTTGCGATTACATCTTTTAAAGATCACGACTATTACAAACCGTTTGTATTAGCGATTCCTGATAACTGGGCGTACGAATCTTTCTACAATGTTCCGATGACAGAAATGACTGATAACATTGATTATGCTTTGAAAAACGGATTTACAGTTGCTTGGGCAACAGACGTTTCTGAAAAAGGATTTAGCTGGAAAAATGGTGTGGCTTATGTACCAGAAGTTGATTTTGCAGATATGAATGCACAACAAAAAGCAGATATGTTCAAAGGTCCAAAACCAGAAAAAGTAATTACAGAAGATATGCGTCAAGCTGCTTTTGATGATTACCAAACGACTGATGATCACGGAATGCACATTGTTGGTATTGCGAAAGATCAAAACGGAAAAGATTACTACATCGTGAAAAACTCTTGGGGTTTAACTAACGATTACGAAGGATATCTTTATGTAACAAAAGCATTTGTTCAGTACAAAACAACAAATATTTTAGTTCATAAAAACGGTGTTCAAAAACAAACGTTGAAAAAATTAGGAATCTAATTTGTAAGATAATAAACTAAAAAAATCCACTCAATGAGTGGATTTTTTTTTATTTCACAATAAATGTAATTTGTTTTGTATTAGCTGGCGCAGCTTCCTCCCAGCCTCTTTTGTAATCAAACTGAATTGTACATTCGCCTTTGCTTCCCGCTTTCACAGTATATACATTTTTACTCGGCGCGCCTACCACTCCTTCTTGTTGATTTTTCACATTTGACTTATCAACAATTTTCACACTACAATCTTCTGGTTCAGAAGTAAACCAATCATAACCAGTAGAAGGATTAGCAGTAACTTCTAATTTTACCTGATCACCTTCATTTAGTTTAATCGTTTTTACATTTTCGATTGTATCCAAATTGATCGTTTGTTCTTTACTTGCATTTGTCGCACACGCTGTCAACAAAGTTGCACTTCCTATTAGTAATAAAGTTTTTTTCATTTATGATGGATGATTTTATTTATTTTTTTGATAAAAACAGTTATAAAGCTATTCAACTAAGCGCTTTTTCAACTAATTTTGTACTTTATTTTTTAGTCAATAATTATGCCTCAAAATGTAACGATACGAATTTCTCCTACAGAAGCTGCAAACGAGAAAATTTTGAAACAACGTTTAGCATCTGCTGTTAAAACAAAACCGGAGAATATCAATGCTTACCAAATTATTCGTCGCTCATTAGATGCGCGAAGCCGAAATATTATTTCCCAATTACAAGTCAATGTTTTTGTAAATGAAGAATTTTCTGATGCTTTCGAGTTTCATCCAAATCTTCAAAATGTAGAAAACAAACACGAAGTTTATATTGCTGGTGCTGGTCCTGCTGGATTATTTGCTGCGTTAGAATTAATAGAACAAGGTTTGAAACCAATTATTATCGAGCGTGGTAAAAATGTTCGTGATCGTCGTCGTGATTTAGCTGCGATGAATAAAGAAGGAAAAGTAAATCCTGAATCTAACTATTGTTATGGCGAAGGTGGCGCTGGGACTTATTCGGACGGAAAATTATATACGCGTTCTACAAAACGTGGAAACATCCTGAAATCATTGCAATGGTTTGTACATTTCGGTGCGACAGAACGTATTTTGCAAGAAGCGCATCCACATATCGGAACAAATAAATTACCTGGAATTATCGCCAACATGCGCGAAGCAATTATCGAATGTGGTGGTGAAGTTTGGTTTGACACAAAACTAACGGACATTATTATCGAGAATAATCAAATCAAAGGAATTGAAATCAATCATGATAAAAAAATTAAAACTTCTTCTTTGATCTTAGCAACGGGACATTCGGCTCGTGATATTTTTAGAATGTTAGATGAAAAAAATGTTTTAATTGAAGCAAAACCTTTTGCATTGGGTGTTCGTGTAGAACATCACCAAAGTTTGATTGATTCTGCTCAATACCATTGTCCAGTTGGAACGGAACGAAACGAATTTCTTCCTCCTGCCTCGTATTCATTAGTTTCGCAAGAAGCTGGTCGCGGCGTTTTCTCTTTTTGTATGTGTCCTGGAGGAATTATTGCGCCCGCATCTACAGACGAAGGAGAATTGGTGGTAAATGGTTGGTCACCTTCCAAACGTGACGGATTTTTTGCAAACTCGGGAATGGTTGTAACAGTTGATGAAAAAGATTTTGCTAAATATGGTTTTACTGGACCTTTGGCTGGAATGAAATTTCAACAAATGGTCGAGCAAAAAGCATGGCAAGTTGGTGGAGGTAAATTAAAAGCACCTGCACAACGAATGACCGATTTTGTTTCAGGAAAATTATCTAATTCATTGAATGATTGCTCTTATTTACCAGGTTTAACTTCAGGTTTATTAAGCGAAGTTTTACCAAAAGAAGTTCATCAATCTTTGAAATTAGGTTTTCAAACATTTGGTAAAAAAATGAATGGTTACTATACCGAAAATGCAAATATTGTGGCAACAGAATCTAGAACTTCTTCACCTGTTCGTATTCCGAGAAATGAAGAAACGTTAGAACACACGCAAATTTCTGGTTTATTTCCTTGCGCTGAAGGAGCTGGTTACGCTGGTGGAATTATTTCTGCCGCAATGGACGGAGCAAAAGTTGCAATTGCTGTGAAGAATTTTATCGAAAAATAGTTTTATATTTAATACTCAAAATAAAATACAGATGTCAAGCTGAACTTGTTTCAGCTTCGCATCTTTAGAAATGATGAATCTAAAAAAAAGTAAATAATTTCAAATTTTTATTAATTTCAGTAGTACTGATTTTGATTGGTTATTCAATCAACTTAATTGGTTGGAATATTGGAACAATTACAATTGTTTATTTTGGATTAGGTTTATTCTTTTTAGGAATTATTTCATTCATCATTTTACTATTTTTAGCTTTGATTAAAATTGTTAATAGAATTTAATGAATCTCTTAAAATCTATATTATTTGTTGGTTTAGGTGGCGCTTTTGGTAGTGTTGCAAGATTTTTAATTTCATACGGAATCGGAAAATATTATTCGCAACCTTTTCCATTTGCTACGTTTTTGACAAATATTATCGGTTGTTTTTTGATTGGCGCTTTATATGGATATTCAATCAAAAATGGTTTAGGAAATACCTATTTCAATTTTTTACTGATAACAGGATTTTGTGGAGGTTTCACTACATTTTCAAGTTTTTCGTATGAAAATTTCAACTTAATTCAACAACAAAATTACATCACACCAATTATTTATATTTTTTTGAGTGTACTCATTGGATTAATATTTACAATGATTGGTTTTAGATTAACAAAATAACTCTATATCGAAAATAGTTTTCTCTTATTCATTTTAATATCCTACTTTTAAGCAACTTAAAAAAAATACATGAGGAAATCTATTTTAATCTGCGGAATCATTTTTGGTTCTGTATTTACTCACGCACAATTAAAAACAGTGAAAAAAACTGACAATAAAGGATATACCTACGAAATGGTAGAAAATGATCCTTCGAATACAAGAATTTATACGCTAAAAAATGGTTTAAAAATCTATTTGGCTCAAATAAAAGACGAACCAAGAATCCAAACTCATATAGCTGTAAAAACAGGTTCTAACAACGACCCAGAAGACAATACTGGTTTGGCTCACTACTTAGAGCATATGGTTTTTAAAGGAACTTCAAAAATCGGAACACAAAATTGGGCTGTTGAAAAACCTTTGATCCAACAAATTTCAGATTTATACGAACAACATAAAGCAGAAAAAGATCCTGCAAAAAAAGTTGAAATTTATAAAAAAATTGATCAAGTTTCGCAAGAAGCATCCAAATATGCTGTGGCAAATGAATACGATAAATTAATTTCATCTTTGGGAGCATCAGGAACTAATGCACATACATCTTTAGAGGAAACAATTTATCATAATAATATTCCGAATAACGAATTAGAAAAATGGTTAAAAGTAGAATCTGAGCGTTTTGGAGAGTTAACTTTACGCCTTTTTCATACTGAATTAGAAGCCGTTTACGAAGAATTTAATCGTGCGCAAGATAACGACGGACGTTTGGTTTACTATAAATTAATGCAAACGTTATTCCCAAAATCTCATTACGGAACACAAACTACAATTGGAACTTCAGAACATTTGAAAAATCCATCAATGGTTGCAATCCATAATTATTTCGATAAATATTATGTAGCAAGCAATATGGCTGTAATGTTAATCGGTGATTTCGATTTTGATACGGCTGTTCCAATGATTGACAAATATTTCGGAAATTATGCTACAAAACCAGCTCCAGCACAATATGTAGCAAAAGAAGATCCGATTAAAATAATCAGTACAAGCGAAGTATTTAGTCCTTCATCAGAGCGAGTACAGTTTGCTTATCGTTTCGATGGAGCAAAAAGTTCTGATGCAAAATATGTAACATTAATTGATTATATCTTAAGTAATTCTACAGCTGGATTAATCGACTTAAATATCAATCAACAGCAAAAAACATTAGGAGCAGGAAGTTCTTCTTCTTTCTTTAGAGATTATGGAATGCATTCTTTTTCTGGATCGCCAAAACAAGGACAAAGTTTAGAAGAAGTTCGTGATTTATTAATTGCTCAAATCGAGAAAATCAAAAATGGAGAATTTGATGATTGGATGATTGAAGCTGTTGTAAATGATTTGAGAAAATCTCGAATGAGAAGCTGGGAAAATACACGTTCTTTAGCAGCAAGCTTGTACAAATCGTATATCAACGATGTTCCTTGGGCAGAAGTTGTCGATCAATACGATGATATGGGACGTGTGACGAAGCAAGAATTAATGGACTTTGCGAAGAAAAATTATGCAAATAATTATGTTATTGTGTTCAAACGTCAAGGTGAAAACAAAGATTTGGTACGTGTTTCGAATCCTGGAATTACGCCAATTCAATTAAATCGTGATGCTGAATCTACTTGGTACAAAGATTTCATGAAAATCAAATCAAGTGAAATTAAACCTGTTTTTGTTGACTTCAAAAAAGAATTAAACGAAGGAAAAATCAAGAATGCAAAATTCACTTCGATTCAAAACAAGACAAACGATATTAGTTCTGTTTACTATATCGCGGATATGGGATCGGACAACAATAAAAAACTTGGTTTAGCAATTAATTACTTAGATTATTTAGGAACGTCTAAATATTCGCCAGAAAACTTGAAAAAAGAGTTTTATAAAATTGGTGTAGATTATGGCGTTAATGCTGGTACAGAAAGAACTTCTGTTTATATCACAGGTTTACAAAAGAATTTGACAAGCGGAATCAAATTGTTTGAACACCTTTTAAGTGATGCCGTTGCAAATAATGAATCTTACCAAGAATATGTGAAAACAATCTTGAAATCGAGAGAGAATTCTAAAAAGAATAAAAACGTGATTTCTTCTTTGTTGAATACTTATGCGCAATATGGACCAAATAACCGTTCGAGAGATATTATTTCTGAAGCAGACTTGAAAGCTATAGATCCAAAAGAATTAACGCAAATCATCAAAGATTTCTTTAATTACAAGCACCAAATTTTCTATTACGGAAATAATGAAGCAGAAACGAAAAAAGCAATTGAACAAAATCATAATTTCGGAAAAAATTTAGATTATCCTAAGAAAAAAGAATATCCGCAACCAGCAACAGATGGTAAAGTATATTTTGCTCCTTACGATATGGTACAAGCGGAAATTAATTTCTTTGCTCGTGATACTAAATATGATCCTACTTTGTTGACATCTACAGGAATTTTCAATGAGTATTTTGGAGGAGGTTTATCATCTATCGTTTTCCAAGAAATTCGTGAGTCTAAATCCTTAGCTTATTCTGCTGGTTCTTATTACATTAACGCAAATAAAAAAGATAATTACAATTATGTAAGAGCTGTAATTGGAACACAAGCTAACAAATTACCACAAGCTGTTGACGCAATGAAAGAATTAATGAATAATATGCCAAAAGCAGAAAATCAATTTAATAATTCTAAGCAAGCTGCACTTAAGCAAATCGCTACAAGTCGCTATACAAAAGCAAATGTGTTCTTTTATTGGTTATCGTTACAAGATAAAGGTCTAAATTATGATATCAATAAAGATATTTACGATCAAACATCTAAATTAACATTAGATCAATTGGATCAATTTTTCCAAAAACATATCAAAGGTCAAAACTTCAATGTTGGTTTAATTGGTAAGAAAGAAAACTTAGACTGGCCATCTGTTGAAAAACTTGGACAAGTAAAAGAATTGACTTTAGAAGAATTATTTAACTACTAATAATCAGACATTATAAAAACCAATAAACGCGTTTAGGAAATCCTAAAACGCGTTTATTTTTTAAAACTAACCTATGAATGAATAATCACTCAAACACCAAATAAGGCTCAATTTCCTTAAACTTTTCTTCACTTATCGCATAACATCTTTTCAATATTTTTGCATCTTTAAAACTCCCACCTAACGAACGTTTAAAATTAAGAATCGTATTTGCTTGCTTCTCTGTAAAACCAAGTTTCATCCAATCCTCATGACTCAAATTATTTGGATTAAACTTGCCTTTTATTTCTATTTTTTCAACTACTTTTCCCTCTGTTTTTGGTTGCTCAACTTTTGGCTGTTCAACTTTATAAATTATATTTTCAGGCAAATCAATATAAGGTTCCATTTCCGCATATTTTTCGTCGGAAATCATGTAACATTTTTTCAATTGTTCTTTCGATTTAAACTGTCCTCCCAAAATATTTTTATATTTTAGAATTGAAGCAGCTTGTTTAGAGGAAAAACCTATTTTTTGCCAATCATTTTCAGAAAAATTATTTGGATTAAATTTTACATACTGAATCTTTTTTCCACCTTGTTTTTTTTCATTTCTTTCGTCTTCCTTCGATTTTTCTGGTAACAAAATATACGTTTTCATCTCTACATATTTCGCATCATCAATCACAAAACATTTCCTCAATTGCTCTTTCGACGTAAACTTTCCTCCAACAATCTGCTTATATTTCATGATAACTTCTGCCTGTTTTGGAGAAAAACCAAGTTTTTCCCAACCTTGTTGTGGCAAATCATTTGGATTGAAATTTTTGTAAACGATTTTAGTTTTTGGTGATGAATAATCTATAAAACTAGATTTAGATTGTTCTGGTAAAAGAATAAAAGGAGCTAATTCCTTGTACTTTTCTTCATCGATAACATAACATTTCTTAAGCTGTTCTTTCGATGTAAATTCTCCACCAACAATTCCTTTATATTTCAAAATAACTTCGGCTTGACGTTCCGAAAATCCTAAATTCATCCAATCTTCTAAAGACAAATCATTTGGATTAAAAGGTTTGATTGAATCTTTTAATTGCTTTTTTGAAGTAGAATTATATGTATAATTCTTCGAAGTTGTTTGATAATTTGCTAGCAAAACTTTATCTGCTTCTGATAATTGATACGTTTCTTTTTCAACTGAAATATGTTGAAAAATCTCAAATAACAGAATCAAAACAAATAATAAATACAAGCCAAATCGTTGTGATTTATTCAGGTAAAAAGTAGATTTTTTTAAATATTTCATCTTGGTTGAAAAAGAAATGAAAATAAAATCCTTATCATACACTCACCATATCGAAAAACAATATAACCATCAAATATTTAACAAGTTAAGAAGTCTAAAATAAATAATAGGTTTTAAGTATTTGTAAATAGATTATTTGATTATTTTACGAAAAATAAAATAATCTCTAACCAATATTGTATCATGCTTTATCCTATCATTTTTAAGGCTATACTTCGATTGAATTATCAATTTTTCTTCTTGATTATTTACATCTAAAACTTTATAATCTTTAGGTGTTTAATATGTATCAATTGGTTTAAAATTTAAATATGTAGAAACGATAGTCAAAGCTAATATTAGAAAATAAAAGAAAATTCTAGTTTTAGGAAAAAGGAAAACTGGAGTAATAAATAAGATAAAAATTAGAGAAAAACTTGTAAGACTATGAAAAAAATCTATTAGAAAAGGATCTTTAAAAGTCCAATTAGAAAAAATAGTTTCTAGAATAGAGACTGTTATGTAGAATATAAAACAAATTATAAAAATTGATCTTTCACCTAAAAAACCAATTTTTCTAAAGTTCATTTGTTTCATAAATTAATTACAAATCAAAAACAGATTTTCGCTTGATGACAAAACAATCTTTTACCCAAAAAAAGAATAACATAATAAAATAACCAACAAATGTTAAACCGAAAGTTGCGAAGGTTAAATAAATGAAAATCAAGCGTAATTTTGCAACACGAATTCCTAATTTATCTGCAAAACGAGAGATAACATTAAACCATTCTGTTTCTGTAAAATTCCTTATTTGATCTTTCATTTAACGTAAAATTTGTTGTCCGATAGCGCAATTTAAACATTTTTTTTCGGAGCAATATCTTTTTTTGAGCTGAATTAATTGTTGCGAATCTTTTGCCGATTTATTTTCGAAACCAATTCGTTCAAATTCATCTAAAATCGAGTTATTTTCCGCTTCCATTTCATTCAATAAATCCAAATAAAAATCAATTTCTATCTCATCTTTTTGACGTTCAAAAGCGTAACGAATCGGAATAATTGAATTGATGAGCAAATTATTTATTTTATCTTTTGAAAGATTTTTGAGCTGAAATTTTGATTCATTTTTGAATGTATAATGCGTTTCCCAAAAAGAATTTAATTCCAACTTCTCGAAGATTTTATAGAATTCTTTCAAATTTTTGGGCTGAATAATTTCCGAAAACAAACTTTGATAATTCACATAAATCGATGCTAATTGCGCCAAGCGAATCGTTGGAAAACCAATTGGTCGCATTTTCGAAAATCGAAACAAACTATTTTCAATTGGTTGTAATTGATATTTATTTTTCAGGAATTGATATTCGTTTTTTAATTGTTTAAAATAATCATTTTCATAATTTTCTTCTAAAAATCCAGCTTGTCCAAAAAATAAGGCTTCAACTTTTTGAGCATCAAATTGTATTTTTTGCAAAACTTTGAACGGAAAAGAATTTGACCAAATCTCAAAACTTTCTACATTCACTTTCAAGCCAAAATTCTTTGCCAAACTTCTGAACAATGTTTCTTCCCAATTCGAATTATTGTGTTCTAAAATTTGTATAATATCATTTGTTTTTTCTTCGAAACGTTCAATTAAAATTCGTTCAAACCAAAAAGAAAACTGTTTCAAATCAATTGAATTTAAAAACTCTTCGCAATAAATTTTATCCAATTTAGAATTGATGATATTTTGATAATTAAAAACAATTTCCGGTTTTACAAAATCTTGTAAAATCAAAGTTTGCACATTACGTTGACGCAAAATATCAACTTCGCAATCGTGATTCCAAACGACATGTAAAATCACATTTTGATACGATAAATCATTCGAATGTTGATGCAAATTCCAATCCGAAGAATTGACATGCATTTCCACACTTCCAATCCACAATTTGTCACCAATAATGATTTCAGCTTCCAAAAAATCTGGTCCAGCATGATGATTTAACTTTCCAACTTTCACAATTTCAATGAAATCTCCATGAAAAGTTTGTAAGCTTTGATGTGAAAATTGATTCAATTTCCAAATATGATGTAGAAAAATTTCTTTCATAGACAAAAGTTAATCAATGAATTATAAAAAATTATTAAAATAAATACTTATTTTTTAAAAATTAATTAAACGTTTGTTTAACTTTGCGCGTTCAATTTTTATAAGATGGAATTAAGTGAAAAGCAAATAGAAATTTTGGGCGCGGCTGAACGAGTTTTTGGAAGACGTGGAATTGACGCTGCAAGTGTTCGTGAAATTGCAAAAGAAGCAAACATTAACATTGCGATGATTAGCTATTATTTTGGATCGAAAGATAAATTGGTCGAGAATTTATTTAGTTGGCGTATCTCAACTTTCAATGAATCATTGGCTTCGATTTCTCAAAATTCGACACTTTCTCCATTTGAAAAGTTACAGTCAATCCTAAAAGCTTATTTGAATAGAATTTTGGATAAACCTGAATTTCATCGAATTATGGCAAGAGAATATTCGAAAAGAGATTCTATTCTTGAGATTGACAACAAAGTAAATGAGCTAAAAACAATGAATTTAGAATATATCACAAATATTATTAGTGAAGGATATTCTGAAGGCGTTTTTAAACGAAAAGCTCCTGCCGAAGCTGTTGTAATGGTAGTTATTGGCGGAACATCTTATTTGATTTTGAACGAAAAAACATATATGAAACAATGGGGATTATCTTCTCATGAAGAGTTTACAGAACATATTCACGAAGAATATTACCCTTATTTAATAGATTCTTTAAAAGCAATTTTACTATACGATGAAAAATAAAATTTTCTTACCGATTTGTTTAGTTGTTGCTACTTTCGCTCATGCGCAGGAAACCAACGTTTCTTTGCAGGAAGTTATTCAACAAAGTTTGCAGAACAACAAATCTGTGAAAGTTGCCGAAGCTGCCAAAAATACAAGTGAGTATAAAGTACAAAGCGCTAAAAACAATCGTTTACCAGACATTTCGTTGAGTGGACAATACATGCATTTGTTTACTACAACAAATGTAGACATCAAACTTCCGATGCAATCTTCTGGTGGAGGAATGGGAGTTGAACCAAATCAATTATTATTAGGACAAGCAAGTGCTTCTGTTCCTGTTTTTGCTGGATTTAAAATTAAAAATGCAATCAAAAGCAGTGAATTGATGGTTGATTTATCAAACTTACAAATCGAAGCAACAAAAGAAAATGTAGTTTGGCAAGCTATTAATTTATATTTTGGATTGTACAAAACGCAACGTTCTATCGATGTGTTGAATGAAAACTTAGTGAGAGCAAATCAACGTGTGAAAGATTTTCAAAACTTTTTGGATAACGGAATCATCGCGAGAAATGATTTGTTGAGAGCAAAATTGCAAGCATCGAATGTGCAAGTTGCAATTGATGAAGCCGAAACGCAATACAAAAACATCAATTACCGATTGAATTTATTGACTGGACAAGACGAAAGTAAAATCGTTCATGTTGATAATGTAGAAACCTTGAAAACCATCAATCAAAATTCTCAAGATTACGTCAATCGTACAGATATTAAATCATATGATGTAAAAAATCAGATTGCTGATAGTCAAATCAAAATTGCGAAAGCAGCTTATTACCCTCAATTAGCGGTTTCAGCTGGATATATTGCGATGGATATTGATAAAGTTGCTTCGGTTACAAATGCAACAAATGTTGGTGTCGGATTGAAATATGATTTATCTTCTTTGTATAAAAATAAAGCAGAAGTTGAAATTGCAAAAGCTCAGAAATTAGAAAATGAGATGCAAAAAGAAACGACAATTGATAAAGCTAAAGTTGAAATGAACGAAGCTTTTCAAAAGTATGATTTAGCAAAAAAGAAAAATAATGTTTACAAAGAAGCTGTAGAACAAGCGAACGAAAACTACAGAATTGTAAAAGATAAAAATGACAACGGATTGGCTGATACAGACGATTTATTAGAAGCGGATGTACAACAATTGCAAGCAAAAATCAATCAAGTTGTCGGAGATGCTGACGAACAATTAGCGATCTACGAATATTACTATACTACAGGAATTTTATTAGAAAACGTACAATAACACCTCTCGATATGGAAGAAAATAATCAAGAAAAGAAAAAAATAAATTCAAAATTTATCATCGTTTTAGGAGCATTAATCATCCTTGGAGGTGGATATGGAGTTTATAAATATTTACACGGACAAGCGCACGAAATTACTGATGATGCACAAATTGAATCAAAAATAACACCTGTTATACCTAAAGTTTCAGGATACATTCAGAAGATTTTAGTAGAAGATAACCAAATGGTTCACAAAGGTGATACATTAGTTGTTTTGGATGGATCTGAATTTGCCTTGAAATTGCAACAATCGCAAGATGCTCTATTACAAGCAGAAGGTCAATTAGGAGTTGCTCACGCAGGTGTTTCTCAAGCTGGTGCAGCTATTGGAGTGACAGAAGCTGGTGCAGTTGCAGCAAATACAACAATCGAAACAGCTCAAGCAAGTGTTAATACAGCTCAAGCAAATGTAGAAGCAGCAAAAGTACAAGTTTGGAGAACGAAAAATGATTTTGATCGTTACAATAAATTATACCAAAATCAATCGATCACAAAACAACAATACGAGCAAGCTTTAGCAGCAAAAGAAACAGCTGAAAAGCAATTGCGAATTGTACAAGAACAATTAGGTGTTTCTCGTGCTCAATTAGCTTCTACAGCAAAACAAGCGCAAGCTACAGCAAAACAAGTGAACACTTCGAAAGCACAAGCTGATGCTTCAAAAGCACAAATTAAAGTTGCGGAAGCAGCAATTGGTCAAAGCAAAACAAACATCGATAATGCAAAATTATATTTGTCTTATACGTATGTAATTGCAGCTGAAGATGGACAAGTTTCTAAAATTAATTTACAACCAGGACAATTGGTTCAAGCTGGTCAATCTTTGTTTAATATTGTGACAACAAATAATATTTGGGTTGTGGCAAATTACAAAGAAACTCAATTAGAAAAAATTAGAGTTGGACAAGAAGCCATCATCAAAGTAGATGCATATCCAAACCACGAATTCAAAGCGAAAGTAACGTCTTTATCTCCTGCAACTGGTGCTAAATTTGCGTTATTACCTCCAGATAATGCGTCTGGTAACTTCGTAAAAACAGTTCAACGTCTTCCGATTAAAATCGAATTTATCGATCAAAAAGACGAAATGTTGAAAATGATTCGTCCAGGTATGAACGTGGAAGCTGATATTCTTTTAAAATCGAATACTTCTGCAAAGTAATAACACCTATTCAGAAAAATTATGGAAGAAAATAATTTAGTTGAATATGGTGCAAGACGTGTAATCATCACCATTACCGCCATCATGTGTGCATTGTTAGAGATTGTTGATACAACAATTGTAAACGTTGCGATGAATGACATGAAAGGTAGTTTGGGTGTCTCTTTAACTGATATTGCGTGGGTGGTTACCGCTTACGCAATTGCCAACGTAATTGTAGTACCGATGACCAGCTGGTTGTCGCAACAATTTGGACGACGCAATTATTTTGCGGCTTCGATTATCATTTTTACAGTTGCCTCATTTCTTTGTGGAAATGCAACAACGTTGTGGGAAATTATCTTGTTCCGATTTATACAAGGACTTGGTGGTGGAGCGCTATTAGTAACTTCGCAAACCATCATTACCGAAAGTTATCCACCCGAAAAACGTGGTTTAGCGCAGGCAATTTATGGAATGGGAGTTATTGTTGGTCCTACGCTTGGTCCGCCTTTAGGAGGTTATATTATTGATAATTGGTCTTGGCCATATATATTTTACATCAATATTCCGATCGGGATTATTGCAGTATTGTTAACGATATCATTTGTTCGCAGTCCAAAATATGCAGAGAAATCAAAACTAAGTCAAGTCGATTTCTTGGGAATTATTTTGTTAGCCATTGCAGTTGGATCGTTACAATATGTATTAGAACACGGACAACAAGACGACTGGTTCTCAGATTCGACAATTGTAACCTTAAGTATTGCAAGTTTCTTCGGATTCATTTTATTTGTTTGGCGAGAATTAGTTTTCAAACATCCGATTGTAAATTTACGTGTACTGAAAGATAGCAACTTGGCAGTTGGTACTATTTTATCCTTCATCTTAGGATTTGGATTATATGGATCGACATTCGTTATTCCAATTTATACACAATCAATCTTAGGATGGACAGCTACTGATGCAGGTTTATTATTAATTCCTTCATCGTTGATGACTGCTTTCATGATGCCAATCATCGCAACAATGTTACAAAAAGGTGTACCACCAAAATATATGGTTGCAGGAGGATTCTTTATCTTTTTCTGTTACAGTTTTTGGTCATACAAAATCTTAACACCAGACACAGGTTCCGAACATTTCTTCTGGCCATTAATTGTACGTGGAGTTGGATTAGGATTATTATTCGTACCCGTTACCACACTTTCACTTTCTAGCTTGAAAGGGCAACAAATTGGTGAAGGAGCTGCCTTTACAGGTATGATGCGTCAGTTAGGAGGATCTTTTGGTATCGCGATTATTACAACATTTATTTCTCGTTGGACAGTTGGACACCGAACAAATTTAGTTTCGCATCTTGATACATCCGATTTTGATGTACAAAAACATATTCAGAATTTACAAATGAGCTTCGTGAGCAAAGGTTTTGCTCCAAATGAAGCTTTAAATAAAGCCTATAACCTACTCGATTTACAAGTTACCAAACAAGCAACTGTGTTAACTTATATGGATGTTTTCTTGTATTTGGGTGTAGTTTTCCTAATCTGTATTCCATTTATTTTGTTCTTTATCAAAAAAGGAGCAGGTAAAGTAATCAGTGCAGGACATTAAAAAAGAATAATTATTTTAATTTTCAGTTTTTTATAAATGTAAAATCCATCTCAATTTATTGGGATGGATTTTTTTTATTTGATTGATTCTGTAATTTTCTTTTCATCTAATCCAAAATCTGCTAGAATAAGTTTTCCTTCTGGATTAAAAAGATAAAAAGTTGGTGTACCGATAATCTTGTATTTTGTATAAGTACCTCCTGTTCTACCTTCTTTATCCCAAAGCGAAATCCAATCTTCTGCATGTTTTAAAAGAAAGTTTTTATAACCAATTTCTTCTTTATCTACATAGAAACTTACAATTTCTAACTTATCAAGATTATTAGTCTTTATTTGATCTAAAACAGGAATAGATTCTAAAGAGAATCCACAATAAAAAGTTGTAAAATCTAATAACACATATTTTCCTTTGAAATAATCTGAAAAATTAACTTTTTTATTTGATTGATTATACGCCATAAAATCTATATAACTGTCGCCAATATTTAACTTTTCTGTATTAATATCTGTCATGATAGATTTGTAATAGGCTGATTTTTTATATTTAGATTCTAACTTATTCATCAAATCAATTAAAACTTCTTTTGACAATTCTGTCTTGTATGAATTAACTAATGAAAGTGTATAGTATGAATTTATATTATCTTGATAAAATTGAAGACTATTCTTTGCAAATTCATTATCTAATGCAGTTATTTTACCATAAGGTTCTACTTTACCCCAGTATGCTTTTTGTAAACTATCATTCCATTTATTTTGTTCACGAAGCGACATCATATCAGTTAAAAATTCTCGTCGTTTTATCGTATAATCTTTATCAAACTGAGCATATTTATACCTCATCTCGTCATACTCAGATCCAGAAGTTTTTACATCATAAGGAAAATCTTTTTTTGTGGCATTTAGTGTAATTTTTTCATTACCAATAAAAAGAAGTGCAGAATGATAATCTTTTCCATTTTTGACTGTAATATAAACCGAAGATGGAACCTCTTTTAATTTTCCTTCTAATTTATAACCCCCTTTAACTAATACGACACTATCAATAGGAGCATTATTAATACTTATTTTGACCAATGCATTTTCATCAAATCCATCAAGTTTTCCAGAAATAGTAAATTGTTTTTGAGCAAATAAGTTTGTAAAAACAAATAAGATAATTAGTGTTAATAGTTTAGTCATTATTATGTAGTTAATTATTTATAAATCTAATTAAATATTTCGAAAAATCATCTCAAAAAAACCTCCACCCAAGCAATTTGGGTGGAGGTTTTATTATTCAATAATTAACGTTTAGTATTTTTACAATTTCGGCTCGTTTGTTTACTTGTTCAACTTGCAGGCAACACACTATTTCTTGCTGCTTTCACAATCTCATTCAAATCGTGGTACAAATTAGACCAATCCGGTACATCTTTCATTGCTGTAATTAGATTGAGGTAAGATCGCAGTACTTGTTCCAATTCTTTTCGAGAAGATGACGCACTCGATATTTGACGAAGATCTGCATTAGCCTCTGCTTGTTGCGCAAATAATATCTCAAAATCGGTATGTTTTGTTTTCAAATCATCAAAAGCTGATACAAGCGATAAGTTAATAATACGCAATGTATTATCTGGCTTTTCTAATTCTTCGATAAGCTTCTTCAATTGAGCTGTTTCGGCAGAATAACTCAATCTGTCTAAATCCAGTCCAAACATTTGGAAAACTTTGTACAAAGCTTCCGCATCTTGATAGTTCGCGACAGAAGTCAATTTGCGGTAACCATTCAGGAAAGCCTTCATGTTACTAAACGCAACATCGCGCTCTTTATCTGCTGTCGCCACCTCTTTTCCTTTTCCACTGTAGGTCAACTTTGCGTATACCGTATCGTAGTTTTGATAACTCGCAATAAGCGACAACAACAAAGGGTGGTTCTCTACAATGGTATAATTTCCAGTTTGAGAAGAATTGATAATTCGCTGCGCTAATGTCGCCAGATTTTTTGTAGATAATGAAGTTAATGTAATTTTCATAGTAGATTGTTTTAGGTTATAATTCACTTAATGTTAGTGTTTTATAAACTTAATCAATATATTATTATCAAACAATAGTTTTTATAACTAAATAATTAAAACAGACTTGTTTGTAATTAACTGAGGACTCAGGTAAGGTAAAACAGACTTGTTTGTAATCAACCGAGGACTCGGGAAAGCTAAAACAGACCTGTTTATAATAAACCAAGGACTCGGGTAAGGTAAAACAGACTTGTTTATAATTAACCGAGAGCTCGGGAAAGGTAAAACACACTTGTTTATAATAAAATGAAAATTCTGCTAAGGTGGAATATATTTTAATCAAACAATTCGTTTATAAATAATTATATTAGCGAGTAATTGAACAAAATACAGATATAGATACCAATCTATATTTTATAAAATAATATGTTAGCTATAATATTTCTTTCGTGATATGAATATAAAAGACTTAGCTTTAAAAATTGATGAATTATCATCTAATTTCAAAATCGGAAATCTACAAGAAATAAGAAAGAATCTAAAAAATTTAAAAGCAAAACCTGGCTCAAAAATATTCAATGATAAAACAACATTTGATGATTGGGCGTTCCATTATGGAGGAAGGAAAGAATTACAATTCAACATTGGTAATGAAGATGAAGGGATTAGATATGGAATTGCATTTTCATTAGAACCAAGTCAATCATTACCTAATATTCAAGATTTATTTCCAAAAATATTACGTTTAAATTCTCTAATAATAAATCAACCTGATTTATTTTCTGACTATAAAATGTGGTATTGGCAAAATGGAAAACGTAGTGTAATAAACAATGTATTTGAAATAAATGAACAACTAACAAAAATTGGAACTTTTATTTTTATAGGAAAATTAGTTGATTATAATAATGTTAATGTAATTGAAATTCTTAAAGATTTTGATGATTTATTGAACATCTATATCGAAGTAGAAAATGAAAACATTACAATTGGACCTCAAAACCAAAAATCTACAACTGGATTTATATTTGCTAGTGGAAGACCAAACCTTCCTCAAAGCACTAAATACACAAGAACCCAACAACAAATAAATGTAAATGCAAGACATTCGTTCTTACAAGAAAAACTATACAAAAAGCTAACATCAGTATTTGGTGAAGAAACTGTTGGAATGGAAATATTTTTAAATGGAAAAAAAATAGATTTAGTTTTAAAAATAAATAATTTATTTACTTTTTATGAAATTAAAACTTCCAACTCAGCAAAACAATGTATTAGAGAAGCCCTTGGACAAATATTTGAATATACCTACTTTGACGGAAAAAAATATGCAGATGAAATTGTAATTGCAGGCGAATATCCAATTGATAAATCAACCCAAAAGTATTTAAAATTCCTAAATTCAGAATTTAATTTACCAATATCATATCATCAAATAGATATTAATTTTTAACAAAACTACAGCTAATAACTAAGGTGTCTTATCTATAAACAAAAGGAATATTCTTAAATCACAGAACACAAACTAAAAACACCTTGTCAAGATTCAAAAACTTTGACAAGGTGTTTTTTTTCTATCCATTAACTGCTCTAAAAAAAGCGTCTAATTTCTTTTCGTCTAATTTTCCGTCAGTTCTTACACCACTGCAAATATCTACACCAAAAGGTTGAACAGCATCAATCGCTTCACGAACATTATCAGGATTAAGACCTCCAGCCAAAAATAGAGGAATATTAATTTCTTCTCTAATTTTTTTACTAATCGCCCAATTGTGTGTGCGTCCAGTTCCGCCCAATTCTTTTACTTGTAAATTTGGATTGCCACTATCCAGCAAAATTGCATCTACAAATTGAGATTTCTCTACCGCTTCCGTTACCGAATTTTCATCAATCACATGAATCACTTGTACCAACTTTACCCAAGGTAATTCGTTTCTCAAAATTTGATATTCTTCGTTTTTCAGTTCATCAACCAACTGAATTGTATTGGTATAAACTTTTTTATAATGTTGAATAATTGCTTCTGCAGTTGTTTCACTTGTTAATAAAAACGAAGCCAATGTTGGTGGAATAGTTTTAGTAATATCTTTGATTAAATCATCACCAATTACTCCAGGTCCGCTTGGCATATTACCCACCAAACCTAATCCATTCGCTCCATATTTTATTGCTTGTTGCGCTTCTTCTTTACTACTAATACAACAAATTTTAACTCTTGTTTTCATCATTTGTTTTGATTTTAATATTATAAATATATAAAAAAACACCTCAATTTCTTGAAGTGTTTGTATGATCTAAGATTTAGAATTGATTTTAGAAATCTTCTTCCGAACCTTTTAATTTTTCTGCATTTTCTGCCATTTTCAATGCATCAATCATTTCTTGAATATCTCCATTCATAAAGTTATCCAAATTATAAATTGATTTATTGATACGGTGATCTGTTACACGTCCTTGCGGATAGTTGTATGTACGAATTTTAGCCGAACGGTCACCAGTAGAAACTAACGATTTACGCTGAGCAGAACGTTCTGAATGTTTTTTCTCAAACTCAATTTCATACAATTTTGTACGTAATAATTGTAAGGCTTTTTCACGGTTCTTGTGTTGAGAACGCGCTTCTTGACAAACAATTACAATTCCAGAAGGTTTGTGCGTTAATTGAACTTTCGTTTCAACTTTATTTACATTTTGTCCTCCCGCACCAGACGAACGCGCTGTTTGATACTCCAAATCTGCTGGATTAATCACTACATCAACCTCCTCTGCTTCTGGTAAAACCGCAACCGTAATCGCCGATGTATGCACACGCCCTTGCGATTCTGTTTCAGGAACACGTTGTACACGGTGAACACCCGATTCGTATTTCATTGTTCCGTACACTGCATTTCCTTCTACTTGCATCACCAACTCTTTGTATCCTTTTCCAGATGCTTCAGAAGTATTTAATACTTCGTGTTTCCATCCTTTTTCTTTGAAATACATCGAATACATGCGGTAAATATCTTCTACGAAAATCGCTGCTTCATCTCCTCCTGTACCAGAACGTAACTCGACAATGATGTTTTTCTCATCTTCTGGATCTTTTGGAATCAACATCATTTTGATTTCTTCCTCTAAAGGTGGAATCGCATTGATTGCTTCGTCTTTTTCTATTTTAGCTAACTCAACCATTTCTGCATCAGAACCATCTGCAATAATTTCGTCTGCTTCTTCAATTACATTGATTAAGTTTTCGTATTGTTTTTGCATTTCAACAAAGTCTTTCAAATCAGAATATTCTTTGTTTAATTTCGCATAACGAGTTTGATCTGTTACGATATCTGGTTGGATGATTAAATCTGCCACCTCATCGAAACGTTGTTTGATTGCTCTTAATTTATCTAATAGACCTAAATCTGCCATATACTTTTATTGGATTGCAAAGATACAATAACTCAAGGGATTCAGAAAATTTGAATAAAAAAAACCGATGATTTCTCATCGGTTTTGTGATTTATTAGTTGTTATATAATTATTTTTTAACAATCTTTTTCACAACTTTAGTTGCTCCATCGTTAATTTTTAAAACATATACTCCTTTTGGTAAAGAAGAAATGTTATAAGAATCTGCATAATCAAATGATTGTACTTTTTTACCAACCATATCATATAATTCAATTGTAACGTTCGCTTTATTTAAAGTTGTACCTAAATCAATTTTAAAAGAATCTTCAACTGGATTAGGATAAACGTTAGTAACTTGTTTTGTATTAATGTCAGAAGTAGCTAATGATGAATTACCTGAAACACTAAAATCATCAAGAATAAATCCAAATTGATCATTTGAAACACATTGAATAGCTACATAAATTTCTTTCCCATTGTAAGCTGATAAATCATATGAATATTCCGCATATTCAATATCATAATCAATTACTTCACTTTTTAATTTAGTAAAACTTGTTGTATTTGTATCAGTAGTCGAAATTAATACATTAAATTCTTCCATTCCATATTCTTCATCTCCTGCTTTTGCATAAAACTTAAGAACGTTATCAGAAACAGCTAATTTAATTTTAGGAGAGATTAGCCAATCATTATTTTTAGGTTTTGTAGCGGCAAAACTAACCATAGCTTTTTCTCCCGTCCTAGCAGTCCAATCACTTCCTGCTGAAGGAGTTATAACCGGAGTAGTTTTAGTTGAATTAAACACAATATAAGCCATTTGTTTTCCCGAATTAGCAAAAGTAATGCCATTGAAACCATATGTTGTTGACCTATCTCCATCAACTAATGACCAATCACCTATTTTACCTTTACTTACAATAGAATTTATACCTCCTACAGAAAAATCAGTATAAGTCTCAAAAGAATCTTCAAAAATAGTTGAAATTTGTGCATTTGCAGAAACTGCTGCAATCGTTAATAAAGAAAATAAAATTTTTTTCATAAGTAATTCATTTTAAATGTTAATATTTAATAAACTTAAAAAAAATATCTTTAAACAACAAAATTATAGTGTTAAAAAGTATTTTTTATAATTATTCAAAATAATTACTTTATAAATTATTGGAATAAAAAAACCGATGATAAATCATCGGTTTTGTGTTTTTTTGTTAAAAATATTATCTCGTAAATAATAATTCTCTGTATTTTGTTAAAACCCAGAATTCGTTGTCGACCATTAATTCTAACTTATCAGCGTGGTAACGAATTTCGTCATAATATGGTTTTACTTTATCACAATAAGCATGTGCTCTTTCTTCTAAAGATTCAACCACATTTGCTTCTTTACGTGCATCCATCATTAAGTGCAATTTTGCGTTTAATTCGTTTACATGCATCGAAATTTTCTTCAAAATAATTAATTGCTCGCCTGCATATTCTTCATAATCATCTCCAAAAATATCTTTGAATCCTTTAATGTTTTTGATCAATATGTTTTGATATTTGAAAGCTGTCGGAATAATATGATTTCTCACAATATCACCTAAAACACGACCTTCAATCTGAATTTTCTTGATGTAATCTTCTAATTCGATTTCGTAACGCGCTTCAACTTCTGTGTTGTTCATTACATTAAGTTCCGAGAATAAATCCAATGATTTTTGAGAAACTTTTGCTTTTAAAGCAGATGGAGTTGTTTTGTGATTTGACAATCCTCTACGAGCCGCTTCTTCTTCCCATTCTTTGCTGTATCCATCGCCTTCGAATAATATATTCTTTGTTTCTTTGATATATTCACGTAAAACATTGAAAATTGCTTCGTCTTTTTTCAAACCTGTTTCAATCAACGCATCAACTTCTTTTTTGAAATCGATCAATTGTTTTGCTACAATTGCATTCAACGTTGTCATTGCATTTGCACAGTTTGCAGTCGATCCTACAGCACGGAACTCGAATTTATTTCCTGTAAAAGCAAATGGAGAAGTTCTGTTTCTATCTGTATTATCTAATAAAACATCTGGAATTTTACCTACAACGTTTAATTTTAAATCAGTTTTTTCTTCAGGAGATAATTTCCCCGTCGAAACACCTTCTAACTCTTCCAATACTTTTGTCAATTGTTGACCAATAAAGATCGAAATAATTGCTGGTGGCGCTTCATTCGCACCTAAACGGTGGTCATTAGAAGCAGAAGCGATAGAAGCACGTAACAATTCCTCATAAATTGAAACTGCTTTGATGGTATTAATAAAGAACGTTAAAAACTGTAAATTGCTGTTTGGCGTTTTTCCTGGTGCTAATAAATTTACTCCAGTATCTGTTGCCAACGACCAGTTATTGTGTTTTCCAGATCCGTTAACTCCTTTGAATGGTTTTTCGTGGAATAATACTTTAAAATGATGACGCTCACCAACTTTTTGCATCACATCCATTAACAATGAGTTGTGGTCAACTGCTAAATTCGTTTCCTCGAAAATTGGCGCTAACTCAAATTGATTAGGTGCTACTTCGTTGTGACGAGTTTTTACAGGAATTCCCAACAACATACATTCATTCTCCAAATCGCGCATATAATTTAAAACACGCGTAGGAATCGAACCAAAATAATGATCTTCTAATTGTTGACCTTTTGCCGAAACATGTCCTAACAACGTTCTACCTGTTTGTAAAATATCTGGACGAGAAGCTGCTAAAGCATCATCAATCAGGAAATATTCTTGCTCCCAACCTAAAGTCGGCGTTACTTTTTTCACATTTTTATCGAAAAACTTCGCCACTTCTGTAGCTGCTTCATCAATTGATAAAAGCGCTCTTAACAAAGGTGCTTTATTATCTAAAGCTTCTCCTGTATACGAAACAAATACTGTCGGAATACATAAAGTCGTTCCGAAAATAAATGCTGGAGAAGTTGGATCCCAAGCTGTATATCCACGCGCTTCGAATGTATTACGAATTCCTCCATTTGGAAAAGAAGACGCATCTGGCTCTTGTTGAACTAATAATGAGCCACTGAATTTTTCTACAGGATCTGCTCCATCAAATGAAGTTTCGAAAAAAGCATCATGTTTTTCTGCTGTTGTTCCTGTTAATGGCTGAAACCAGTGCGTATAATGCGTTACACCTTTGCTCATCGCCCATTCTTTCATCCCTAAAGCAACAAAATCTGCCATTTTACGGTCGATTTTTGTACCATAATCCATTGCAGAACGAACGGCTTTATACGCTTCTGAAGTTAAATGTTGACGCATTGCTTTGTCATTGAAAACATTGCTTCCAAAAATTTCTGATTTTTTCCCTAATTCAGGAACAGCTACCGGTTTGCGATTGCTTGCGGCTTTTAATGCTTCAAAACGAAATGATGTCATAAGAAAATTACTTTGTGTTGTTTTATGATGCAAAAATAAATAAAAATTAAACACAAAATAAAAACACCCCTAATTTTTTAGGGGTTAAATTAAAATTTAACCACAAATAAATTCAATACCCCTTTGTTTTAGTTTAAATTTTTAAAACATCAGTATAAAATTAATTTTTATTTAACATTCGAATAAACTTTTTTAAACGAAAAAAGCAGTTTCAATTGCTTGAAACTGCTTTTAGACACTCATAATATAAAAAGTTTTTGGTCTATCTGAAACGGTCTATTGATTTTACAAGATCATCATCCTTCTTAATCAAACGATTGGCAATTGACAGAAGCACAATCGAAGCTAAAGGAACTAATGCCCAAATACCTTTCTCAGAATTTCCTTCTCCAGGTAATGTTAATAGACAATATACAAAAGAACCAATTAATAAAACATTCAAAATAATGTTTAACCATCCTAAGCTAATTTGTAACTTACGTTTTTTGAAAAACATAATGGTTAAAAATGAAATTAAAGCTGATGAGAAAAAGGCTAACGAAAAAATGTAATCTCCTTTCTCCGGATTTTGTAACCAATTTAATGGAATATCAAACAGCTTATCAAAATTCATGGCGAATATACTCGAAATTATTCCACTTAAGAATAAATATATACTTTGCTTTCTTTGAATCATTTCTTAAATTTCGAATACAAATGTAAAAAAACTTTTTGAGTTTTTATAATTATTCGTACTATTGCATTAATAAATCTCAAATTTATACGCTTTATAACAATTCTATTGTTATGATTCCCAATTACTTTATTGAATAAAAAAATATAAACACATTAATACCTTCATTATAGGATTATGTTTGATATCGAAGAATTAAAATCATTCAAATTACCAGATTTACAACAAGTTGCAGAGCAACTGAAAATCGATGGGTATAAGAAATTAAAAAAAGGCGAATTGTTAGACGCTGTTTTAGGTTTTATCAACAACCAACCAAAGGTTGAAGAAAAAGCTGAAACTAAAGCTGATGCAAAACCTGCTAAAAAAGATAAAGCTGAAAATCTACCTACAGAAGAAAAGAAACCGAAACGCAAACGAGTTCAGAATTCGGAAGGAGAAGTTCAACAAAAAGAGGCTGTTGTAGAAGAAGTAAAAACTGAAAAAGTTGAAAATACTTCTACAGAAAAAAAAGAAGAAAATAATCCTCGCGTTAATAAATTTCAGGAACGTGCGAACAAAAGCCAAGATCTGAAAAAGAATAACCAAAATAATCAGAATCAGAAGAAAAATAATCAATCTGATAATCGTAATCAAAACGATCAATCTCAACAAAATAATCACCACAACAATCAAAATCAAAAAAATAAATATCGCGCTGCGAATTATGAATTTGATGGAATTATTGAAACTGAAGGTGTTTTAGAGATTTTACCAGATAATAATTATGGTTTTTTACGTTCATCTGATTTTAATTATTTGTCTTCGCCTGATGATGTGTATGTTTCTCAATCTCAAATTAGATTATTTGGATTAAAAACGGGAGATACAATTACAGGAGAAGTTCGTCCTCCAAAAGAAGGTGAAAAATATTTTCCTTTAATCAAAATCAAAGAAATCAACGGTCGTACGCCAGATTATGTACGTGATCGTATCGCTTTTGAGCATTTAACTCCACTTTTCCCTAACGAGAAATTCAATTTAAGTAATTCTAAATCTTTATCAAATCGCGTGATTGACTTATTTACACCAATCGGTAAAGGTCAACGTGGGATGATTGTGGCGCCACCAAAAACGGGTAAAACAACGTTATTGAAAGATATTGCGAATGGAATTGCACAAAATCATCCAGAAGTTTATTTGATTGTTTTATTAATCGATGAGCGTCCGGAAGAGGTAACAGATATGAAACGTTCGGTAAACGGAGAGGTTATTGCGTCGACGTTTGATGAAGAAGCAAATCGCCATGTAAAAGTTGCGAATATCGTTTTAGAGAAAGCAAAACGTATGGTAGAATGTGGACATGATGTGGTGATTCTTTTAGATTCTATTACGCGTTTAGCACGTGCTTATAATACTGTTTCGCCAGCTTCTGGTAAAGTATTGTCGGGTGGTGTTGATGCAAATGCGTTGCACAAACCAAAACGTTTCTTTGGAGCAGCTCGTAATATCGAAAATGGAGGTTCTTTAACAATTATTGCAACTGCATTGATTGATACAGGTTCTAAAATGGATGAAGTTATTTTTGAGGAATTTAAAGGAACAGGTAACATGGAATTACAATTGGATCGTAAGATTTCGAATAAACGTATTTTCCCTGCGATTGATTTAGTAAGTTCTTCTACGCGTAAAGATGATTTGTTATTAGACGACAAAACACAACAATTGATGTGGGTTCTTCGCAATCATTTATCGGATATGAATCCTGTAGAAGCGATGGAATTCTTACACGATCGTATCAAACATACGCGCTCTAACGAAGAGTTTTTAATCTCTATGAATAAGTAATTTATTACAACTTATAATTTCAAAAACCATCTAAAGTTATTTAGGTGGTTTTTTTTATAAATCTATTTTTAATTTATAGTGCGCATCTTTCATTCTATTACTTACTTTTCGTATCGTATTATTTTGATCCGTAATATTTAATTCATTTATCAAAAAATTATTTAATTCTTCATCAGTTTTTATTGTTATTAATCCTTTTTTTAATAAATCAACTCCTCCTTTTTCTAAAATTAAATCTATTAAAATAGCTGAAATAATATATTCTGAAGATGTACGATTATTTATTTTAGGAAATTTACCCGTGAATGAGAGATTATAGTTTGAATTATTAATAATAAATTTATCAAAATCTTTAAAAACTTCATCAAGACTTCTTCCAATATTAGCATTCTTAGATTTATGATAAACACTTAAACCTGTTAATAATAAATAATGAGCGTTTGGGAATTTTTTATTAATCAAATGTATAATTTCGTGTTGATAATTTTCACCTGCATAGAAAGTAGATAAAAGGATATTATTTTCTTTATCGAAATAACCACATTGATCCATTAATCCTGTAGTAGCAATGTAATTAACACCTAAATATTCTAATTGTTTATCACAATTTTCTACGATATAATATTTGATTTTATTCTCATTTAAATCAAATATCTTATTTAGATTTTCAATGGTTTTATTCGCTTCCTTAGCGTTATTTTTATTGAATTTATAGTTTATAGGATAATAATAGTCTATTAATCCAACATTTTTCTTTTTCCAATTTTTTGTTGAGTGAGTTAGAAAATTTTCAAAAATATATTTATCATCATTCTTTTTGATTATATAATTTACGATTGAAATTAGATTAACATTATTTTCATCTTGTATCCAATAAAACATTGATGACAATTCGAATTTATTATCAGGTAACGACTTAATATATAATAATTTATTATATGTATACATTTCAAAAAAATTAGGAGAGAATCCGGAAGCAGAAATAACAAGATCATTATCTTCATTATCCCACATATTTTTATATAAGATATTATTCTCAGCTCTTAACGAGACATATTCTTTCCAAAATTCATAAACAGGAGTAGTTTCTTTATCTAAAAAATCATAAGTATAATTTATGTTTGTCGTTTGTGATTTACATAAAGTAGTGAATAAAAATAGAATTTTAAAAAACTTCATTTTGGATTTTTATTCTAAAATAATCAATCTAAACTAAAAACAAAAAAAGCCCAAGAAAATAAATTCTTGAGCTTTGTTGTACCTCAGGCGGGACTTGAACCCGCACGTCCTAATGGACACAGGATTTTAAGTCCTGCGTGTCTACCAATTCCACCACCAAGGCATCCACTTCTAAGAAAGAAGTTGAGCGGGAAACGAGACTCGAACTCGCAACATTCAGCTTGGAAGGCTGACGCTCTACCAATTGAGCTATTCCCGCGATTGTGAGTGCAAATATAGAACAGCTTTTTGAATTACAAAACTTTTAGGAAACATTTTTTTCATAATTATTTTACATCAAAAGCTAAGTTTCTCATCATAATATTTTTAAGCACTAAAATAATTTTACTTTTCTTGGATTAAATTATTTTGAACATGAAAAATTCATCTTAAATAATTGCATTTTTCCAGATTTTAAGCAATCGTTCATAAGAAAATTGAGCATTTGCAGGACTTGTGCTTGGCAAAGAAATATACTCAATAGATGTTTTTTCATCAAAATATTTCCAAAATAATTGTTCTGATTTCTTTCCATTGAAAATTATTTTATCAATTGTAGGATATTCATTCAACAATTCATCAATCTGATTTGGCAAAACATTTTTCATATCCACATCCATGCTTCCCTTTCTGTCAGCAGAATGTGCAACATCCCAAAGCGCAAACTTATTCTGTAAAATAAGTTGTTTTCTTATTTCATAATCTTCTGAAAATTCTGTCTCAAAAATCTCAAACATCATTTTCCAAAATCGATTACGCGGATGTCCATAATATTGATTAACTTCTAACGATATATCACCAGGTAAAGAGCCAAGAATTAATGTTTTTGGTAGTTCTGATATAATTGCAGCAAATGATTGTTTATGCATTTTGTTTTATTCTAAAAATATAATGTACAAAAAAAGTGCTACAGTTTGTAGCACTTTTTTTTCTATTTCTATCATTAGATAATTTGTTCAGAAACCTCCTCCCACTCTAACATTTTTTTGTCTAAATCATTTTTCAGATTCGAGTATTTATCTAATTCTTGTTGCGTTTGCGAACCTGCATGCAACTTATTTTCTAAATCGGCAATCTTCGTCTCTAAATCAGAAATCTCCGTTTCTATTCTTGACAATCTATTTTTAAGACGTTTTTGCTCTTTCTCTTCCTCAAAAGATAAAACTCTTTTCGCTTGTTCTATTTTAACCTCAATCGGTTTCTCTTCTTTTCGTGCAGCCAAACTATTTCCTTTCTCCACTTCACGGAAACTTCCCGCTTTTATTTGCGCCAAATAATCATCAATTCCAGAAAGATATTCTTTCACTTGACCATTACGGAAATCGAACACTTTATCTACTAAACCTTCTAAAAATTCACGGTCATGAGATACTAAAATCAAAGTTCCAGAATATTTTTGTAAAGCTTTTTTCAACAATTCTTTTGATACAATATCCAAGTGGTTCGTTGGCTCATCCATGATTAATACATTGAATGGACGTAACAATAATTTACACAACGCCAAACGATTTCGCTCACCTCCCGAAAGAACCGAAACTTTTTTCTCAACAGCATCACCACCAAACATAAATGCACCTAAATAATCGCGAACATGTTTACGTGTTTCTTCTGTTGCAGAATTTTCTGCTTCTTCTAAAACCGTTAATTTATCATTCAAAACATGTGCTTGATTTTGGGCAAAATATCCGATTTCTACATTATGTCCATGTTTTATTTTGCCTGAATGCTCTTGTTCGTTGATAATCGCACGCGATAAAGTCGTTTTTCCTTGACCATTTTGACCAACAAAAGCTACTTTTTCTCCTCGATTAACATAAAAAGAAACATGATCAAAAACTTGATGATCACCAAAAGCAACACCTACATCATCTAACTCGAAAATAATTTTACCTGGCTGAACAGCATCCACAAAACGGATATTCATTTTCGTTACATCATCATTTTCAATTTCGATGCGTTCTATTTTATCTAATTTTTTGATTAATGATTGCGCCATCGAAGCTTTATTAGCTTTTGCACGGAATTTTGAAATTAAATCTTCCGTGTGCTTAATCATTTGCTCTTGATTCTTCTGTGCTTGCTCTAATTTTTCGCGACGATCTTCACGCAATTCTAAATAACGCGTATAATTCGCTTTAAAATCAGAAATGTGGCGATTTGCAATTTCGATTGTACGATTAGTTACGTTATCCAAAAATTGACGGTCGTGCGAAACCAACACAACAGCTCCAGGATAATCTTTCAAGAAATCTTCTAACCAAACAATCGAATCGATATCCAAATGGTTGGTAGGCTCATCTAAAAGCATTACATCATGTTTTTGCAACAATAGTTTTGCCAATTCAATTCGCATTCTCCAACCTCCAGAAAATTCTTCTGTTGGGCGATGAAAATCTGAATTTTTGAATCCTAAACCAATTAAAATTTGTTCGATTTCAGCATCTTTTGTGTAACCACCTAAAAGTCCGAAACGTTCTGTTAAATGAGAAATATCTTCAATTAATTTTCCATATTCGTCCGATTCGTAATCTGTTCTTTCAGCTAATTCTTTGTTTACAAAATCAATACGTTCTTGAATTTCAACCAATTGCTCAAAAGCAGAATCCGCTTCTTGCCAAACCGTTCTTCCTTGTACAAAATCAATATCTTGCGATAAATATCCGATTGTAACGTCGCCTTCGTAAACAACTTCACCTTCTGAAGATTGCTGACTTTTGGCTAAAATTTTAAGCAAAGTAGATTTTCCTGCTCCATTTTTCCCTACCAAACCAACACGGTTTCCTTTGTTGATGCGGAACGAAACGTTTTCGAATAAATATCTACCCGCAAAATAAACTCCTAAATTTTGTACTAATAACATTTTGCAAAAATACAATGTTTTTTGTTAGATGAAAACTTATCTCAAAACTATAAGTAGTATATTGTGAAAGTGTTTTAAAAATAACAATCACCTTTCAATTAATGATTATGAGTAAAATTATTATTGTTCCTATTAATAAAGAAGCTGAATTAAAATTAGATTATGATACAGCTTCTCCAAACGAATTAATCGAAATTAGGTTAAATGAATCAGAATTTAATATTTTATGGAAGAAAGGTGTTTTTGATTTAATTAATCAAACTTGTAATTCAATAATTGACGATTATGAAGACGAAAAAATTAATAATTTAGTTTTAATTGAAAACACTTATAATCAATTGAAGAAAACATATCCTGAATGTGAAAATATTATTAATATATTTCATAAAGCATTAGAACTTAAAACAAGTATTCATTTCTATTTTTAACAATATTTAAAATCACTTATGAAGATAATATTTGATGGCTGGAATGAAGGATTTCAAAAAGTCACTTTAACACATCTACAAATTGACTTACTAAAAATATCATTAAAAGTTGCTAAAAGTAATGTTGACAAATTATTAGATGGACATTCAATAACAATTGATGTTAACGATGAACAATTAGCTTTAACTTTTATAAAAGAAGCTAAAAATATTAATGCTAATTGTAGAATTTTGCATTGATTTTTTTTAAGGTTTTAAACGATAACTCAAAAAATACAATACAAAACTGATTAAAATCGAAAAAGTTGCTGGCACAAAATAAGCCAATGCGAGATTTTTGGTTGCAATAAAATTAATTGGAAGATTGATTAATCTGAATTGAAAAACTAAAAAACACAACACTACTATAATTACAGACATTTTCCAATCGTAATTGCGTTTATGGTTGATAACTGAACATAAAATATATGCCAAAACAATACCTACAAAACTCAAAATTGTTTTCATTGTAGCTAAATGTTTCAGTTTTTCGCTGATTCCGAATTCGTCACTTTTTCTAACCAAAAAGGCAAAATTATCTTTTCCCATTGAATGAATTAATTCAATCAAATCTAATTCAACCAAAACGTAAAATTGTTGAATTCCTAAAAATAACAAAACGCTTGCTACAAGTTGAATTGCAAATATTTTTATGTCAAAATTTTTCATTCAAAATAGGTTTAAAATCGATCATAGAAACGTGCAATATTCGCTTCTTTATCAATAGGTTGATTATTTTCTAAAAAATCGTACAAATCATCCACCATCACAGGGGCCAACATTGTTCCGCGCGTTCCCATTCCATTCAAACAAATCAATTGTTGATGCGTAGGATGCACTCCAATAATCGGACGACGATCGACAACCGTTGGACGAATTGACGCATGTTGTTCCACAACTTCAAAATCATCTTTAAAAAAATTCTGAACACCTTCAACCAAATATTGTTTTGCATCCTCAGTATTTTTATAATTCACATAATCGCGATCGTAAGTTGCGCCTACAAAATATTGATTATTTTCTAAAGGCATCAAAAATTCTTTTCCTTTCACAACTGCTTCAGGTAAATTAGCTTCTGTTTTAATTCTCAACACTTCACCTTTTACACCAATTATAGGTAAATTTTTGAAATAAGGATTGTTCAAAATATTATAACCTTCGGCAAAAATTATTTTAGTTGCTTCGATTTTTTTATAGCTCGTTTGATTATCCTCTAATTTTAATTCATTAAAATCAAAAGTTTCATCTAAAAAAGCATCATTTTCGACTAAATAATCTTTAAAATCAGCTAGAAGATTTGTCAAATCAACACGACCTGTGTGCAAAACTTCACCAGAACCAATCGGAGAATTGATTGAGGAAAAATCATTCAGTTGTTCTGTATCTGTTGCTAAATAATCAATCAAATCTGGATGAGTTGTCGCTTTTTTCAACCACGTTTTTTTCTCTTGTTCGTCATTAAAAATTCTATAAACTGGAAAATTGTAGATATATTTTTTGTTTAACAATTGTTCAAAATAACCAAAAACCTCTCGTAATCTTTCGATTTGTTTTGTTGCATTCCAAACAATTGAAAATCGTTTTAGCACAACAGGATTAAAAATTCCAGCAGCAATCGCCGATGCTTTGTGAAAATGATTATCAATTACCACAAAAGATTTATTTTCTTTCAACAATTTCATCGCCATACAACTCCCTGCAACACCTTGACCAACGATGATATATTCTACTTTTTTCAATTTCTAAAATTTGATTACAAAGGTAAATAATGTTTCGGTTTTACTTATCTTTATTCTTAAAATCAACCATTTTATGCAAATATTCTATACCATAATTTCTTGCCTCATTATCCTTTCCGTCATTATTCCTTTCATCAAACATACACATTGGACTGTTAGAGTTTTTGATTATCCGCGATTTCAAAAATTTGCTTTGGTAATTGCTACTTGTATTTTATTCATTTTTGTACCAAAAACTTCAGTCACAATAAGTTTATTTATTTGCTTAATTTTTACTTCAATTTATTTACTTTGGGTCATTATTCCTTATTCTCCATTTGGTAAAAAAATGATTGAACAAGTAACATTAAAACCAAATGAAAAACCGCTTGATTTACTTGTTTATAATGTTTTGCAAGACAATACGAAATATCAAAATTTGATTGAATTAATTAAGAAAAGAAATCCTGATATCATTTTTTTATTAGAAACGAACAACGAATGGATGGAACAAATAAAAGAAGCTACAAACGATTTTGAGAACAAAATAGAAGTTCCGTTAGAAAATACTTATGGATTATTGTTTTACTCTAAATTACCTATAAAATACCAAGAAATTAATTATTTAATCAGCACAGAAATCCCTTCAATTATTGCTGATATCGAATATAATAATCAAATTGTGCGTTTCTATGGTTTACATCCAACTCCGCCAGTTCCGCAAGAAAATGAAGAAAGTGCTGAACGCGATGCTGAGATTTTGATTATTGGAAAACAAGCGAAAGAATATGGAAAAGCGTGTATTGTTTTTGGAGATTTGAATGATGTTGCGTGGAGCAGAACAACACGTTTATTTTTGAAAACTTCGCAACTTTTAGATCCTCGTCGTGGTCGTGGAATGTTCAATACTTTTCATGCGCATCATTGGTTCTTACGTTGGCCTTTGGATCATTATTTTTTGAGTTCTCAATTTCGATTAATTGATATGATACGAGAACCAAATATTGGTTCGGATCATTTTCCTATTAGTATTCAAGTTGTTTTACGTAGTGATGATGATTCGGGAGAAATGAAATTGGACCATGAAGAGAAGGTTGAAGTTGAAGAAAAAATAGAGGAAGGAATTGAAAAAGGAGATGCGAATTAAATTTTAGATTTTAGATTTTAGATTTTAGATTTTAGATTTTAGATTTTAGATTTTAGATTTTAGAAAGTTAAATTCTTATAAATATATAAACAAAAAAATCCAGTCAAATGACTGGATTTTTTTTGTTTTGTATTCTGATTAGTAATTCCACATATCAGCTTCTGACTGAATGATAGAATTTCTAATTTTGTGATGTTCTTCTAATTGACCTTTCGCATCATTTGGAATGTAATCATCAATCATTTTCGTTCCATACATTGTTTGAGCTTTGTAAATAATAGAACTAAATCTACGTGCATTTAACATCTCATCATATGTAATTGCCGAATTTGAATTACTTGGATTGAATACCGTTGCATTCACCAAAACATTACGAGCATCTGGATACCAAATCCAGAATAAATCTACGAAAGCTCCGTCAGCAAACTCAGTCCCTAAAGACTGCGCATCAGGTCCCATAATTGCTAAACCTAATAAACGATATTTTAATTCTCCTAAACGACGATCAATGTACCAAAGACCTTTCGTTTTTACCATTTTGATATCGTCAGATTTAATTTTATAATTAAAAATAGCAGCTTCGTCAGGAGTTTCTCCAGCAGCTTTCATATCGTAGTAATACTGTTGTGTATCTTTCTTCTCATTACGAGCCATAATTTGCTCATAACTCATTTTAGTTTGAAAGTACTCATCGTCGTAAACTTCTCTAATCTTTTTGCTACGAACTCCGTCAACCAATACATCGTATAATGATTTTGAATTTTGCACTAACTCATCACCAGATCTATAATAAGGTTGATTTAGACGCTCATTCAAATCAATTACTTCCCATACAACTTTCGACCATAAAACATCTTTATCTTCGATAAAACCATATTTCATAGGATCTTGAGCCGTACTTACTGTATCTCCAGCTTCATCAACTCTTGTTTTATTTTCGCGGTCTTTTCTTAACTGTTCAGGCGAAACAGCGTTAAGAACATTTTGCGCCATTGTAAGAGTTGAGAAAAAACTCATTAAACCAAACAAAAGATACTTCATATTTTAAATTTTTACTTTTTAAATTATTGTACTTGAATTGCGATAGATGATGCTTCTCCAGTTGCTCCTGAATTTGTACGATATTTAATATCGAAAACACCAATAATATCACCTTTTTTCGCTTTCGAAATAACTCCAGCCGCTCCTGACATTTTATTTCCAGAAACACGAGCCGTTGCCTGACCAGGAACTTTAACATTGAAAGATGTTACTTCTCCCGAAATTGGGAATAAGAAATCTGGCCAATCTACACGAATTGTTTGTGCTGCAATTCCATTATCTGGAATAGCTGGACTTGTATTTCCTAAAATTACACCACGTGCTGGTGGAACTGGTTTGATACGGAATGTTTCGCGAACTGATAATGTTTTACCAGAACTTGCTCTTGCAGATGCCGTAAACACCACTTCGTTTCCTCCTCCAGGTGTATAATTCCATTTGTTAGCACCCGCTCCAGAAGGACTTCCAGAAGAAGCGCTTAAACTAACAGGTCCATTTGCTCCGTTGATTGTAGCTGAAATTGGGTTAGTTACTCCACGGTAAACTACACGTAAATTATCTGCAACAATAGAACCTCCTGTTGGATCTTTTTCAATAATTTCTGCAGCTTTTTTATCTAATGTTTGAGCTACAACTTGATAAGTTGAAGGTGCAATATTAACCGTTTTAGTTTTTCCATTCGACACATAAGTAATGTTACCTGTTAATTGATGCATACCAACTGCAGATGTATTCAACTTAATAGATGCTTTACCATCAACAACAGCAGCAGAACCAACACTTGTAGAAACAGAACCTTTGATTGAATTATCGTAAGCTCCTAAAACTACATTAAGAACAGCTTCGTCACCTACTTTTACAACACCTGGCGATAAGAATAAACCTTGGAAAGCATCCAACTCGATTTTTTCTTCTAATTTACCAGATAATAGTGCTCTTACTAAGTTACCTTCTTCTGTACGTGCATCCATTTGCATTTTAGATAAATTCGTTAATGATGCAACCATTGGTTGATCATAGAATCTCTCTTGCATCCAACTTTGTTTCTTCGATTTTGGAGTTGTTCCAAAAAATTCGTTGATACGAGCTTCAGCATTTTTAGCATCAGGACTTTGCTTAGCGAAAGTCATTAAGAAATTTCTGAAACCATCAATTTTGTTTGTAAACTCTTGTGCTTTCTCATTTCCTTTGTCACCTCCTTTTCCTTTAAAAAATAAAGAAACAACAGGCTCCGTATTAGACAATGCATTGTAATCTGTATCTTCTGCTCCAGAAACAAAATCTGCACCAGCTAATTCTTTTTTCAATCCATCGATATAAGCAACAAAATCATTTGTTTGCTTTTTAACTTCTGCAGCCTCAGCTTGAGTTTTTGCATAAGTTGGATCATCCTTCGCTTTTAGATCAATTTGACCATAGAAGGTATCGTTATTTGTTTTCGTTAAAGTCGTTGTTGACTCTAAAGAAGTATTTATCGTTTCGAAAGATCTCAACACCTCACGATCCACGTTCAAAGCCATCATTGCAATGAACACGAGATACATCAGGTTGATCATCTTCTGACGTCCGGTTAGTCTACCACCTCCTGCCATAATAATTTATAGAATTAATGAATAATTAGTTTAATTTATCGTACAATGATTAGTTGTTTTTCATTGCAGAAAGCATACCTCCGTATACTTTGTTTAATGCATTAATATTAGCAGAAAGTTCTTGCATTTCTTTCAAGAATTGCTCTGAACTACCTGAAGATTTTTGCATTTCTTCGATAAATTGTTTATTTAATTCTACTTGTTTTTGGCTATTTACAATTTGCTCAGCATATACAGCATTTAATTGGCTGATATTAGTTGATGCTTTTGCAATTTCGTTGCTATATTGTTCTGTTGAGGCAACAGCTGATGTTGTTGTGTTTAATTCGTTAACAGCTGAACCAAATTTATCTAAAGAACCACGTAATCTTTCGAAAACTTCTTTGTCTAATTTTGCATCTGCTAATACTTTGTCTAACTCAGCAGTTAAATTGTTTCCTGCAGTTGCAACAGCCGCAGTTTTTCTTTGTACTGGCTCTCCATTTAATAATTCTGGATAAGCTTTTTCCCATTCATAGCTTCCTTGAGGTTTATCGAAGAATGCTGAATAAAAGAAAACGAATGCTTCAGCTACTAATCCGATTGTTAAGATTAAATTGGCTGATATTGGTCCTAAATTCGTGTGAGTAATTTTACATAATGCCCCGATAATTACTACTGCGGCAAAGAAATTATACAAAAAATTTGTAAGACGTTCTTGTTTTGAAGCTTGTACTGCCATAAGAGTGCTTTTTATTAAATTGTTTTATTAATTAGGTTATTTGGTTTTTCTAAAATTTACTTTTGATCCTTCTGGGAATGATTGAACTGTACGGAATCCGATGAAACTTCTTGCTGAATCTTTGTGTTCCCAATCTCTTGCTGAAGTCATTAATAAGTATCCAACATCTTTCCAAGATCCTCCTCTTACACTTCTATTTACTTCTCCAGACATTGTAATTGATGGGTTAAGTGTTGAAGACATTGTATAAGAAGATCTGTTGTAAGGAGAACTTGTCCACTCAGCTACGTTACCAGCCATATCGTAAAGTCCATATCCATTCGCACGGAATGTTTTTACAGGAGCTGTATACATATAACCTGTTTTCTTACCATCGTTGATTTCTAAATAATCTCCACGTTTTGGTTTGAAATTCGCTAAATAACAACCTCTATCATCTGTCAAGTAAGGTCCTCCCCAAGGATAAGGTGCATTTTCTAAACCACCTTTTGCAGCGTATTCCCACTCAATTTCTGTTGGTAAACGGTAGCTAATTACTTTAACTTGACTTCCTCTTTTCTTCTTATTATTTAATGCTGTGTTATGATATCTTGTACGGAAATCACAAAAAGCAGTTGCTTGATTCCAGTTAATACCTACAACAGGATAATTTGCGTAAGCTTTGTGCCAAAAATAATCTTGGTGCATTGGATCATTGTAAGAATAGTTGAAATCTCTTACCCAAACTGTTGTATCTGGATAGATATTTAAACTAAATTCTTTACGAAAATCTACACGGAAAGTACCACGTTTTTTTGCAGCTGCAGTTTGGTCAACTGTTACATAAGAATAGTTTAATTTACGCGTGTCAATACGTCTTTCTCCATTCATACGCTCTTCTGGTGGATAATATAACCCTTCCATAACCTCTGCATAATCTACATCTGGATATTTGTATTTATCCCACTCCAAGCGCTGTTTCCAATTTAATTTCTTTGCATCTAAAGATTGACCATCACGACCTGTATTACTATTTTTTAAATATTCGTCATATGGCGTTCCTTGTCCATCTTGTGAACCAGAAATGTATGCATAATCCCCAATACCTCCAGCTCCATTATTTGGATTCATTGGGTCAAAACCTAATGATTCTGCCTTGTTTGCCAAAGCAGTACGAGCGATAGAATCTTTTACATAATTTACAAAATACTGATACTCAGAATTTGTAATCTCTGTATCATCCATAAAGAAACCTGTAACAGTAACCGTTTTTACTGGAGCATCATTTGTTTTTGTAAAATCGTAATCGGTTTGTCCTAAAACAAACGATCCACTCGGAATCGGAACCATTCCCTTTGGACGAACTGGCGTCCAAGCCGAAGATGTTTTCGAAACTATTTGTCCATCATTTCTATCACTACTCCCTCTGTTCTTCAACATTTTACATGATGATAAAGAAAGAGATAGCAACAATGCACTTACCAAAATTCTATTCATTCTGTTATAGATTTATTTTTATACAGGTTTTATACTTTTAGTTCTCAATTAATAAGGCTACAAATTAAGGCAATTTATTAATTGATTTTTAAAATTGTTCTTTATTTTTTAATAAAATTTTTTGAAATATTTCCACCACCTATTCGGTATTTCACCATTCAAGGCTTGTTCATAATCTTTTTCTGAACATGGAATAATTTCAAATTTTCGCTCTCCATCAACAGTGTTATCAACTTCTATCCACAATTGATTGGTTAATATATTTCGATAAAAAATATAATTGTATCCTTCTGTAGGAACAAAAATTTTCTCAAAATATTGTGCATCACCAAAACTTTTTATCTCTGGACGATGATTTTTCCCATCAATAAAATACCAAATCATCTGCGAAATTAATAGATGATCTAATTTTTTATAATTTTCGATATAATCACAAACGTAAAGTGAAGTCAATTTATTGCTGAAACCTAAATATCTTGTCAACGCACAAATTTCGCGCGAAGAAAACCCATTTGGCGTCATATTTTTTGAAGAAGAGAAATCCGAACCTTGCAAACTCGATAAATTAAGCAAAGCTGCATTAGCATCTCGAGAATAAGGTTCTATTTCTTTTACATTTTCGGAAATTACCCCCAAACGAACAGCATCAAAATTTAACTGATCTAACAAATCTAATTTTTCTTGCGCAACAAAATATGTTTGAAAACCAATATTCGTATAATCCAATAAATTGAAAGGCTCATTCGAAATAATTTTTGTTAAATAATTATTTTCTGTTGTTTGCGCTTCATCTTTACCTAATCGTAATTTATGATCGATTGTTAGGTAATAAACTTTATCAACAATTTCGTCATACGCACGATATTGTTGATAACCTAAACTTGGATTTCCACCCAAAATAACAACGACATATCCATCACGAATTAATCCGTTTGTAACTTCTCTAAAAACTTTTTCGGTTTCCGCTTTATCATCATAATAAACAACATCACCAAAATCGTACAAATCTATCGACCAATTTCCCATTTGCAATTCGTACAATTGTGTACGAACAAGGCTAAAATCTACATCTTCGATCAAGTCTTTTTGTTTCGAACGAGATTCTGTCACACCAATAATTGCGATTTTATCGTTCGATTTTTCATCGATTTCGATCACATCTTCGCGGAATTTTATTGCTTGTCCTAACGCAAAAGAATTACAAGATTTAGCAAAATCTTGTAATTCTTCAGAAACGGGTTTTAAAAAGTCGTTGTACATTACTTTTTAGTCGTTGTTTTTTTAGTTGTCGTTTTCTTCGCAGTTGTCTTTTTTGCTGGTGCTTTTTTAGCCGCAGCTTTCTTTTTCGGTTTTGCTGCTTCTATTAATTTTTCAACCTCAGCCAAAGTCAACGCTTCTGGATTCGTCTCTTTCGATAACTCAACTTTTATTTTTCCTTGAATCAAATTATAACGTCCCCAACGCGCTTTCTCTAAACGAATTTCCTGTTCTGCCCATTCGCGAACAACACGTTCAGATTCTTTACGTTTTTTATCTTCAATCAATTCGATAATATCAGCTTGAGATAAATGATCGAAATCGTATTTTTTCGGAACATTAATAAACCATTCGTTCCATTTGATAAACGGTCCAAAACGTCCTTTTCCCTTTGTTACATCATACCCTTCGTATTGTGCAATCGGCGCATCAGCTTTTAATTTTTCTTCAATTAATTCTACTGCTCGATCAAATGATAAATCCATTGGATCTTCCTCTTTCGGAATAGAAATATATTTATCATCAAATTTCACATAAGGTCCAAAACGTCCGATATTTACCTCCACTTCGTGCGCTTTATATTCACCTAAAGTTTTTGGTAATTCGAACAATTTCATTGCCTCTTCTAAGGTAATATTATGAATAGATTGATGTTTTTGAAGACTTGCAAAACGAGGTTTTTCTTCATCTTCTGCTTCACCAATCTGAATCATTGGTCCAAAACGTCCAATACGCGCATGCACTTTTTTACCCGAAACAGGATCAATTCCCAATTCGCGTTCTCCAGTTGCACGATCTGCATTTTCTTGAACATCTTCTACAACATGATGAAATTTCGTGTAAAATTCATCAATCATTTTTGTCCAATTCAATTTACCTTCCGCAATTTCATCAAAACTATTTTCGACACGCGCCGTAAAATCATAATCCATCACATTCGTAAAATAATCAACCAAGAAATCATTTACCACGATTCCGATATCCGTTGGCATTAATTTGCGACGATCAGCACCAAAAATTTCTTTTTGTTGAACTTTTTTGATTTGATTATCAATTAACGTTAAGGTATTATATTTTCGTTCTTGACCATCCAATTCACCAACTTCCACATAACCTCTATTTTGGATTGTAGAAATCGTTGGTGCATAAGTTGACGGACGACCAATTCCTAATTCTTCTAATTTTTTCACCAAAGATGCCTCTGTATAACGAGCCGCAGGACGAGAAAAACGTTCAGTACCGTTTATTTCATCTGCTTTCAATTGCTCATTAACTTTCACACTTGGCAATAATACTTTATCGTCATCTGCATCCTCGTCGTCAAACGATTCTTGGTAAACTTTTAAGAAACCATCAAACACAATTACTTCTCCTTTCGCTTGGAAAATAAAGTTGTTTTTGTTGTTATCAATATCAATGATAGTTCGCTCCAGTTCAGCATTTGCCATTTGAGAAGCAACTGTACGTTTCCAAATTAATTCGTACAATTTTCGCATTGAATCGTCTGCATTAATCGAATGATTTTCAAAATGCGTTGGACGAATCGCCTCGTGCGCTTCTTGTGCAGATGAATTTTTGTTTTTGTATTTTCTTATCTCAACATATTTGTTTCCGTAAGCAGATTCTATCTCAGCTTTTACCGCTGTTAAAGCGTCATCAGACAAATTCACACTATCCGTTCTCATATATGTGATATGTCCAGATTCGTATAATTGTTGTGCAACACGCATCGTTCTCGAAACTGAAAAACCTAATTTACGAGATGCTTCTTGTTGCAAAGTTGATGTTGTAAACGGCGCAGAAGGTGTACGTTTTGCAGGTTTCTTTTGTAAATCGTTTACTTTAAAATCTGCTCCAACACAGGTTTCTAAGAAATCTTCGGCTTCTTTTAACGTTGAAAATTCTTTTGTTAAAACTGCTTTTAAGGTTCTTCCTTCATTCGTTTCAAAAATTGCAATGAATTTATATGACGAAACTGGAACAAAATTTTGAATTTCTTTTTCACGTTCGACAATTAATCGAACAGAAACTGATTGAACACGTCCTGCTGATAAACCTGGTTTGATTTTCTTCCATAAAATTGGCGACATTTCGAAACCAACTAATCTGTCCAAAACACGACGAGCTTGTTGCGCATCAACCAAATTTTCATCAATCTGACGTGGATTTTCTACCGCACGTTGAATCGCTTTTTTCGTAATTTCATTAAAAACAATACGTTTTGTATCTTTCTTTTCTAATCCTAGAACATGATACAAATGCCAAGAAATTGCTTCTCCTTCGCGGTCCTCATCGGATGCTAACCAAATTGTTTGGGCTTTCGAAGACAATTTTTTTAGTTTACTTACAACCTCCTTTTTATCAGGTGTTACTTCGTATATTGGCTTATAATGATTCTCGATTTCGATTCCCATTCCTTTCTTTGGTAAATCGACCACGTGACCAAAACTTGATTCCACGATAAAATCATCACCTAAAAAACCTTGAATGGTTTTAGCTTTTGCTGGGGACTCAACAATAACGAGATTTTTAGACATATTGTTTTCTTAAAAAATTTCTGCAAAATTAATAACAAAAAAATGAAGCAGCCAAAAATGATTTTCAACTGCTCCGTATTTTTATCTATTTCATGTAAGGATTATCCTTGTAAATATCTGTTCCGATTTTGTCTATTTCTGATTGTTCGTCGTCTTCTGTTCCTATAACTGTTTCATATAAAACATATGTCGCAATATAGATTAGAGGCATTGCTACTAATAATCCAACTCCACAAGCAAGTGCTCCTAAAATTGCGACTCCAAAACAAGCCAAACAAAAAACAAATGCTGATCCGAAGTTTTTAAATAAAATACTTACACTTGATTTTATAGCTTCCGTTGTTGTAAAACCTGTAAACAAAACAAACGGAATTGCTAATATTGATGTAACATAGAAAATGAACCCAGGTACAATACATAATAAAATACCTATGAATCCTAAAAATTGAACAGCTAAATATGTTGTAAAAATCACCCCAAATTTTCCATCTTTATAATGAATAAACAAATCTGAAAAGTCAGGATTTTGATGTTTATTAAATTTTTTAGCCATTGTCAAAATACTTACTGTAATCGGTGCTAAAGCTGCTGCAACTACAATACTAACAATATTACTCACCCACGCTAAAGGAGATAAAGCTTCCGCATAAACTTCATCTACATCAGACATATCTGAAATAGCAAAAGTAGGTACCGAAATGATTAATCCTAAAATAAAATTAATTGTGAAGCTAATTGCGAATGTAATTACAATTGCAAGAATTGCATATAATGCGATTCCCGAAAAAATTTCCCATGATTTTGAAAAAATATCTCCAACGTTTATATTAACTCCACGTTGCTTAATTTCTTCTATTCTTTGTCTAATTCTATCATCCATAGTTTTATATTTTTTTTAGATTTCCTCAAATCTACAAAATGTTAATAAAATGCAAAAGAAAATTTTACTGCCAATATGTCACATAGATTTATTATTTTTGCACGATAAAATATCCATTTTAGAATGCATACAGAAGAAAAACATATAGATGAAGCAAGACAAGGAGAGGCTTTGATGACTGCTCCTACTCGTAATGCAACAAAGAAATTATTCTTAGAAAGTTACGGATGTCAAATGAATTTCTCGGATAGTGAAATTGTTGCATCTATTCTAAATAACGAAGGTTACCAAACCACTCAAAAAGTTGACGAAGCAGATTTAATTCTTTTAAATACTTGTTCGATTCGTGAAAAAGCGGAACAAACAGTTCGTAAACGTTTAGGAACTTTAAACGCGATCAAAAAACAAAATCCAAGTCTTAAAATTGGTGTTTTAGGTTGTATGGCGGAACGTTTGAAACATAAATTTCTTGAAGAAGAACATTTAGTTGATATCGTTGTTGGACCTGATGCTTACCGCGATTTACCAAACTTAATCAACGATGTAGAAGATGGTCGTGATGCAGTAAATGTACAATTATCAAAAGAAGAAACGTATGCCGAAATTTCTCCTGTTCGTTTAGGTGGAAATGGCGTTACAGCTTTCGTTACGATTACTCGTGGCTGTGATAACATGTGTACGTTCTGTGTTGTACCTTTTACGCGCGGTCGTGAGCGTTCTCGTGATCCGCACTCAATTTTGAATGAATGTAAAGAATTAGCAGAATCTGGTTACAAGGAAATTACACTTTTAGGTCAAAATGTCGATTCATATTTATGGTATGGTGGAGGACCAAAAAAGGATTTCAAAAATGCAACTGATATTCAGAAAGCGACTGCTGTAGATTTTGCGCAATTATTAGACATGGTTGCTACGCAGTTTCCTAATATTCGTTTACGTTTCTCAACTTCTAATCCACAAGATATGGAAGAAAGCGTATTAGAAATGATGGCGAAACACAAAAACATTTGTAAATACATTCACTTACCTGTTCAATCGGGTTCTACGACTGTTTTAGAACGTATGAATCGTCAACATACTCGTGAAGAATATTTCGAATTAATTGATAAAATTCGTCGTATCGTTCCAGATTGTGCTTTATCTCACGATATGATTGCAGGTTTCTGTGGCGAAACAGAAGAAGAACACAAAGATACATTATCGTTAATGGAATATGTGAAATATGATTTCGGTTATATGTTCGCTTATTCTGAGCGTCCTGGAACACCAGCGCACAAAAAAATGCCTGATGATGTTTTACCAGAAGATAAAAAACGTCGTTTACAAGAAATCATCGAAATGCAACAAAAACATTCTGCTGAGCGTATGAATAGTTATGTTGGAAAAATTCATGAAGTTTTGATTGAAGGTAACTCTAAACGTGACGAAAATTTCTGGTACGGACGTAATACGCAAAATGCAGTTTTAGTTTTCCCTAAAGTAGAAGGAACTAAAGTTGGTGATTTTGTAAACGTAAAAGCAAATAGCTGTACAACGGCAACTTTGATTGGTGAAATGATTGAAGATTAATTTATCTTTTTCAACAATCAATCTGTCAATTGTATACTAAAAATAAAATTCGTCAATTCGAGTGATTTTTATGAATAAAATGATTAAAAATTGTATCGAGAATAGAATTTTAATAGTTTAAAACCTTTTTCTCGATACAAAATTCTAAAGAATTTCACTCGAAATGTCGGTTTTAATAAGACAATAATTGAAATTTGATAAATCATTTTTCGAAAACCTAAAAAATTAAAAAATGGATTCTTTACAAACTATCAAACAACGTTTTGGAATCATTGGAAATAATGTAGCCTTGAATCGTGCTTTAGAAAAGGCGATTCAGGTTGCACCTACCGACATTTCTGTTCTTGTCATCGGAGAAAGTGGTGTTGGTAAAGAATTTATTCCGAAAATTATTCACAATCAATCAGCACGCAAACACAACAATTATATTGCGGTGAACTGTGGTGCGATTCCAGAAGGAACAATAGATTCTGAATTATTTGGACACGAAAAAGGCGCTTTTACAGGTGCTACACAAACACGTAAAGGTTATTTTGAAGTAGCAGATGGCGGAACAATTTTCTTAGATGAAGTTGGTGAATTACCTTTAGCTACACAAGTGCGTTTGTTACGTATTTTGGAATCGGGCGAATTTATGAAAGTTGGTTCTTCAGAACTTCAAAAAACAAATGTTCGTGTTGTTGCTGCAACGAATGTAAAACTATTAGAAGCTGTTGAAAAAGGTAAATTTCGTGAAGATTTATATTATCGATTAAATACAGTTCAAATTGATATTCCAGCTTTACGCGAGCGTAAGGAAGATATTAATTTATTGTTCCGAAAATTTGCTTCAGATTTTGCAAATAAATATCGAATGCCTCATATTGAGCTTTCTCCAGAAGCGCAAAACTATATTGCAAATTATCCTTGGCCAGGAAATGTGCGTCAATTGAGAAATTTTGCTGAACAGGTTTCTGTTGTTGAAAAAGACCGTGTGATTTCGTTAGAAAAAATCATGGAATTATTACCTAATAATTCAACAATGTTAACGGTTACAAATAAATCGAAAGATGGAAGTTCTTCTGATTTTATGGAACGCGAATTATTGTTCAAGGTTTTATTAGACATGAAAAAAGACTTGAACGATTTGCGTGCTTTAACATTAGATTTGATCAAACACAAAGATGTGGAAGATTTTAATGGTAATACGCAAGAATTGATTCAGCGCGTTTATCAAGATCAAAACGAACCAGAAGAAGATTTTGTTCCAAGTCAATATAATTTGGTTCCAACGAAATCTGCTCCAATCACACCAAGTTATAAACAACCGCAATACGATTATTCAAACGATGTATACGACGTAAGTCCAATCGAAGAACCAGAGTCACTTTCGTTGCAAGATAACGAAAAGGAAATGATAAAATTGGCGTTAGAAAAACATAAAGGAAAACGTAAAATGGCGGCTGACGAATTGGGAATTTCTGAGCGAACATTGTACCGAAAAATCAAACAATATCATTTGTAATATGAACAAAATAAAACTATTCATCCTTAGTATTTTTGCTATTTTTAGTTTAACAGGATGTATAAGATATACCCTTTCAGGAGCGGCAATTGAAGATGATTGGAACACAATTTATGTGGCAACTTTCCCGAATTACGCACCTCAACAAAATCCTACTTTAAGTCAAGATTTAACGATTGCAATTCAAGATATTTTTAGAAGTAGAACGAAATTGAAGTTAAATTCTAACGAAAATTCTGACTTAATTATCGAAGGTGAAATTACGGGATACGATGTTGTTCCTGAAGCAATTCAATCAAATGATATTGCAGCAAAAAACCGTTTGACGATTTATGTAAAAGTTCGATATATCAACAATAAAGACGAATCAAAAAGTTATGACAGAACATTTTCTGCTTTCCAATTATATGACGGAAATGCGATGTTAAGCGCTGTAGAATCGTCAATTGTTCCATTAATTATTGATGATATTCGCGACCAAGTTTTTGCGTCTATTGCGATGGATTGGTAAAAAAAATAACCTTATATTTGAGCAATGACCAGAATTGAATATTTAGTAGCACATCCGTACGAAGTTGAGAAATCGGACATTCCACTTCTTAAAAAAGAAGTAGAAAAATATCCGTATTTCTACACATTGCGTGCTTTGTTACTTTATGGTTTGAAAAAGGAAAATCATCCTTCTTTTGAGGATTATTTGAACAAAACTTCAATTCACAGCAGCAATCGTGTCGATTTGTATCATTACATCAATTCGGAACCAATTCAGAAAGAGGTTAAAGTAGAAAATGAAACTATTTCTCCTAAAATGGAAGAAGAAAAAGTGGAAGAATTAGTTGAAAACGAAATTATTTCTGAACCTATTTTAGAAAATTCTACTTCTGAAATCATCGAAAACAATAACGAAACAGTTGAAGTTGTTGATGAAATCATTGAAGAAAAGGAAGAAGAATCTAATCAAGAAATTGAGGTTATTTCTGACATAAATTCTGATGAAATTAATGAGGATATTGTGGACGAAATGATCGAAAATGATACAGAAGAATCGGAATTGAGAACAGATCATGTGGTTGATATTATTTCGGATGAAGAATTGAACGAAGTTGCTGAAATCACGAATAAAGTTGTGGTAGAAAATCATTCGAAAGAAGAAAATTTAACTTCTGAGAATGATATCGAAAATGCTGTTCAACAAACTTCTGGAATTGAAATTATTGAATCTGAACCTCAGCAAGTAATTAAAACAATAGTAACAATAGAAGATAATCAGGAAGAAGAAATTGTAGAAGGATTGTCTGAAAATGCTGAAGTAATTGAAGAATCTGAACCTGAAATGGTTGAAGAAAAAGTAGAGATCATTGAAAATAATTCGGATGAATCGACGTTTTCTTTTTCAGATTGGTTGAAAAAAGTTCCTTCTCAATCAAAAACACAACAAGAGATTGAAGAAGAGCAAGAAATTGCAGAAAGAGAAATAAAATATAAGTTGATTGATGACTTTTTGGAAAAAAATCCGAAAATCGTTCCGATGAAAAAAACGGATATTACACCAGTCAGCACACCATCAAATTTCGTTCAGAACACGGAAGAATATTCGGATTTGATGACCGAAACTTTGGCTCAGATTTATATTGAGCAAAAAAAATATGATAAGGCAATTAAAGCTTATAAGATATTAATTTTGAAATATCCAGAAAAAAATAGTTTATTTGCAAATCGAATTAAAGAAATTGAAAATTTAAAAAACTCTAAATAATAAAATGGGACTATTTCAGTTTTTCATGATTATTATCATGATTTTATGTGTATTATTAGTACTAATCGTATTATCTCAAAACCCTAAAGGAGGAGGATTATCTTCTACTTTCGGAGGTGGTGGAGGAAGCCAAATGTTTGGAGTTCAAAGAACAAATAAATTCTTAGACAACACAACTTGGGGATTATTTATCGCTGTAATCGTATTGATTATTGGAGCAAGTGCTTCGCATGAAAATCCAAATGCGATAAAACCAATTAAGCCAAATGTTACGGCACCGGCTAATAATTTACCAACACAACCTGCTGCAAACGGAGCAAGTCAAAATCAATTACCAGCTCAACCAGCGAAGTAATTTTGATAAGAAAATAAATTAAAAAACGCGAATCATCGAATGATTCGCGTTTTTTAATGCCTTATATTGAATATTTATTCATAATTTAGTCCTAAACACTGAATATGAAACACTATTACTTCTTTATACCTTTAATATCTTTGTTTCTTATTAATTGCGGTCAACAAAAAATTTTAAAAACTATTTCTATGAATGAATTAAATATTTTTAGAACTGCATTTGATGGCAAAGGGTGTAAAAACGAAATAAAAGTTTTCTCAAATATGAAAGATTTTGATGAATTTCAAAAGTCATTAATTATTCCGGGACAACGAAACGCTCCATTAGAAATAATTGACTTCTCAAATAAAAATATTGCAGTTATTTGTAAAGAAGATATTGATCGTTACGAAATCTCAGAATTAACTAGTTCTTCTAAAAAAAACATTTTAAAACTACATCAATATAAAGATGAAGCTGATAAATCTATCAACTTATTTTTTATAGAAATACCTAAAGAAATTAATTATTTAACACTAGAATATTGAAATTTATGAAAACAAAATTTATTATCTTATCTCTTCTGATGGGAGGAAGTTCGGTTTTTGCGCAAAGTAATCATTGGCAAGAATTGAAAAATAAAAATTTTCAACCTACTAATTTAGTTGAAAGATCAACTGTTCCTAAAGAATTTACATTATTTAAATTAGATGTTACAAGTTTACTTAATGACTTAAATTCTATTGCCAACAAAGGGAATAATAATGCTCAGTTAGTAAACATTCCGAATGAAAATGGAGAAATAACAAAATATCTTGTTGAAGAAGCATCTATTATGGCGCCTAAATTACAAGAGAAATATAACACTATTAAATCTTATGTAGGGAAATCTGTTGATGGAAAAGCTACAATCCGTTTTAGCTATTCTCCATATCACGGTTTTAGTGCAATGATACAGAATGGTCACGATATTTCTTATATTGATGCTTATACGGAAGATTTGTCAACTTACATTTCTTATAGTAGAAAAAATGTTGATGATAATATTAATTTTTCTTGTCATACAGATGATGTATATCAACAGAAATTAATCAATCAAATCACAAATGATATACCTACGAATAAAACTGCTATTGATGGTAAAATGAGAAAATACCGTTTAGCTTTAGCGACAACTATAGAATACTCTAGATACCATGTAAATAGAGCAGGATTATCATCTGGTACATACGAAGAAAAACTAGCAGCTGTTATTTCAGCTATAAATGTAGCTATGACTCGTGTAAATGGTGTTTATGAAAAAGAGTTTGGTGTAACAATGGAACTAGTGGAAAATAATGATAAAATTATTTTTATTACAACAGATGAATACACCAACAATAGTGGAAGTGCTATGCTAAAAGAAAATCAAATTGTTTTAGACAGAGAAATAGGTGTAGATAATTATGATATTGGCCATGTTTTTTCTACTGGTGGTGGTGGAGTAGCTTACTTACAAAGCCCTTGTAGCACAATTAAAGCAGGAGGTGTAACTGGATTAGGAGCACCAATAAATGATCCTTTCTATATCGATTATGTAGCTCACGAAATGGGACATCAATTTGGAGCACCACATACTTTTAACAATTCTTGTGGAGGAAATCGCTCAGGCGCTACAGCTGTTGAACCTGGTAGTGGAAGTACCATTATGGCTTATGCTGGTATTTGTCCTCCTAATGTACAAAATAATAGTGACCCTTATTTTTCTACTGTAAGTGTTAGTAATATATATAATTTTATTACTTCTACAAATGGAAGTTGTTCAGTAAATACTGATTCAGGAAACAATGAGCCTGTTATTGCTCTAGATAAATTGTCATATAACATTCCTCACTCAACTGCTTTTGTTTTGGAAGCAACAGCTACTGATCCTGATGGAGATGCAATAACATACAACTGGGAACAAACAGATACACAAATAGCTACGCAACCTCCTGTATCTACTAATAAAAATGGACCAACATTTCGATCTCTTAATCCAACTACAGTAGGATACAGATACTTCCCTAATTTACAATCAATTGTTGATGGTAAATTAACTTTAGAGACAAATCCAGCTCCTATGAACTGGGAAGTTATTCCAAGCGTTGCTCGTACGCTAAAATTCTCTCTTTTAGTTAGAGATAACAATCCTAAAGGAGGTCAAACTGATCGTAAGAATGTTGTTCTTGTTACAAAAGATTTCGGACCATTCAAAGTGACTTCGCAAGCGACAACTGATTATTGGACACAAAATTATCCTGCTACAATTACTTGGGATGTTGCGGGAACGGATGCAAACGGAATTGATACACAAAACGTAAAAATCTTATTATCAGTTGATGGTGGAAAAACATTTGATTATGTTTTAGCTGAATCAGTTCCAAATAATGGAAAATATGATTTCACAGTTCCAACGAATGTTTCGTTAACAAAAGAAGCGCGCATTATGATTAAAGCAATTGATAATGTTTTCTTAGCGGTAAATGCTTCAAATTTTGAAATTTCTGATAAATTGGCAACTTCTGAGATCAATTCAAAAGATTTAGCGACAATTTCTCCAAATCCTTCAAATGGAATAATCAATTTAGATTTTACAAAATCATTTACAACAGGTAAAATTACGGTGACAGATTTAGCAGGAAGAACAGTTTACTCAAACAAATTGAATTCTTCTAAATCTCAACAAGTTAATTTATCTAGTTTATCAAATGGAGTTTACATTGTTTCGATTGAAGCTGGCAACGAACAATTCACGAAAAAAGTGATTATTAAAAAATAATTATTCATAAAAATTACTTTAAATGCCAAGTTGTCTGACAGCTTGGCATTTTTATTTTTTCTCATTACAATTAACTTATCCATAATGGCAGAAATTGGCTATTGGCACGTTTTTCGTTGGTTAAAAATCATCAATTTAGAAAAAATAAAAAATACAAATATGTCACAATTAAACATTAAACCATTAGCAGATAGAGTGGTTATTGAGCCTGCTCCAGCAGAAACTAAAACAGCTTCAGGAATTATTATCCCAGATTCAGCAAAAGAGAAACCACAAGAAGGAATTGTTGTTGCAGTTGGTAATGGAAAAAAAGATGAACCAATGACTGTTACAGTTGGTGATAAAGTTCTTTACGGTAAATATTCAGGAACTGAATTAAAATTAGAAGGTAAAGATTACTTAATCATGCGTGAAGCTGATATTTTGGCAATCATCTAAATTTAGTTGTAATAAGTAAAATGTATTAAGTACAAAGTAACTTATTTTTTAATTTTTAATCATATTCGACTTAAGACTTAAGACTTAAGACATCAAAACATAAATAAAAATGGCAAAAGATATTAAATTCGATATTGAATCAAGAGACGCTTTAAAAAGAGGTGTTGATGCATTAGCAAATGCAGTTAAAGTAACATTAGGACCAAAAGGTCGTAACGTAGTTTTAGAAAAATCTTTCGGTGCTCCACATGTAACAAAAGATGGAGTTTCTGTAGCTAAAGAAATCGAATTGGAAGATCCAATCGAAAACTTAGGTGCACAAATGGTGAAAGAAGTTGCTTCTAAAACAAATGACGTTGCTGGTGATGGTACTACAACTGCTACAGTTTTAGCTCAAGCTATCGTTCGCGAAGGTTTGAAAAACGTTGCTGCAGGTGCGAATCCAATGGATTTGAAACGTGGTATTGATAAAGCTGTTGCTGGAATCGTTGCTAACTTAAGAGAGCAATCTCAAGAAGTTGGTGATTCATCAGAAAAAATTAAACAAGTTGCTTCTATCTCTGCAAATAACGATGATACAATTGGATCATTAATCGCAGAAGCTTTTTCTAAAGTTGGAAAAGAAGGTGTTATCACTGTTGAAGAAGCAAAAGGAACAGAAACTTACGTTGACGTTGTTGAAGGAATGCAATTTGACCGTGGATACCAATCGCCATATTTCGTAACAAATGCAGATAAAATGATTGCTGAGTTAGAAAATCCTTACATTTTATTATGCGAGAAAAAAATTTCTAACTTACAAGAAATCTTACCTTTATTAGAGCCAGTTGCTCAATCAGGACGTCCATTCTTAATCATTTCTGAAGAAGTTGAAGGTCAAGCTTTAGCTACTTTAGTAGTGAACCGTTTAAGAGGATCTTTAAAAATCGCTGCTGTTAAAGCACCAGGATTTGGAGATCGTCGTAAAGCTATGTTACAAGATATCGCAATCTTAACAGGAGGAACTGTTATTTCTGAAGAGCAAGGAATTACATTAGAAACTGCTACTTTAGAAATGTTAGGTACTGCAGAAAGAGTAGTTATCGACAAAGACAATACAACAATTGTTAACGGAGCTGGTAATGCAGAACAAATCAAATCTCGTGTTAACCAAATTAAAGCGCAAGTAGAAACAACTACTTCTGACTATGATCGCGAAAAATTACAAGAGCGTTTAGCTAAATTAGCTGGAGGTGTTGCTGTATTATACGTTGGTGCTGCTTCTGAGGTTGAAATGAAAGAAATCAAAGACCGTGTTGATGATGCTTTACACGCAACTCGCGCAGCTGTAGAAGAAGGTATCGTTGCTGGTGGTGGTGTTGCTTTTGTTAGAGCTTTATCTAACTTAACAATTGATACTACAAATACTGACGAAGCGACAGGTGTTAAAATTGTAACGCGTGCAGTTGAAGAACCATTACGCCAAATCGTTCACAACGCTGGTGGTGAAGGTTCTGTAGTTGTTGCAAAAGTAAAAGAAGGAAATGGTGATTTCGGATACAATGCAAAAACTGACGAATATGTAAACATGATCGAGGCTGGAGTTATTGATCCAACTAAAGTTGCCCGTGTTGCATTAGAAAACGCTGCTTCTGTTGCAGGTATGTTAATCACGACTGAGGCGGTTGTTACAGAAATTAAAAAAGATGAGCCAGCTATGCCGCCAATGGGAGGTGGAATGCCAGGAATGATGTAATCATCAACTCATAAAAATATACAATAGAAAAAGCCATTCAGAAATCTGAATGGCTTTTTCATTAAGTCATAAATAATAAAAACTATATAATCGTCGATTTCCCCATCAATACATTTTCAAAATTGAAATATGAATGATGATCATGATCGCTCAATAATATCTTCGCAATATAATTTGCCACAACAGATGTCGAATAATCGCTCGTTTCATCTAAATCTGAAGTTACAATCAAATTATTAATCGCATTTTCCACCGCATTTTCTATTGCTTGCGCGCCTTCTTCTAATCCCAAATAACGCAACATCATTGCAGCACTCAAAATAGAAGCCATCGGGTTTGCAATTCCTTTTCCTTTTGCTTGTGGATACGAACCATGAATAGGCTCGAACAATGCATTTTCTGTACCAATAGAAGCCGAAGGCAACAAACCTATACTTCCTCCAATTACACTTCCTTCGTCCGAAATAATATCACCAAACATATTCTCTGTCAAAATCACATCAAATTGTTTTGGATTGATAATTAATTGCATCGCTGCATTATCAACAAACAAGAAATCTAATTCAACTTCTGGATATTCTTGGCTAATATCCATCGCTACTTTTCGCCACAAACGAGACGTGTCCAACACATTTGCCTTGTCTACCAACGTTACTTTTTTGCGACGTTTCATTGCTTCCTGAAAAGCTAAATGTGTAATTTGCTCAATGTCTTTTCTATTGTACGAACACGTATCATACGCATGCGAACCATCTTGCGCTGTAAATTTTTCTCCAAAATAAATTCCATTAATCAACTCACGAAAAATAACCATATCTGTTCCTTCGATGTGCGAACGTTTCAATGGACTTTTCCCTAACAAAGATTCGTAAGCCTTGATTGGACGGATATTTGCAAATAAACCAAGTTCCTTTCTCAGCTTTAACAAACCTTGTTCGGGACGAACTTTAGCGTTCGGATTATTGTCATATTTTGGATCTCCAATAGAACCAAACAAAACCGCATCTGCATCTTTACATAATTGCAACGTCGCATCAGGCAAAGGATTTCCCGTTTCGTCAATCGCAATTGCACCAATCAAAGCTTCCTCAAATTCGAAATTATATTTAAAAATTTGTTCAACGACTTTCAGAACTTTTATTGTTTCCGAAACGACTTCTGGTCCTATTCCATCGCCAGAAAGTACTGCAATTTTATGCGTTTTCATGTTGTAAAGATTTATGGTTTTGTTCGTAAGTTTCTATTTTATCTTTTTGACTGATTAAAAAATCAATGTCATCATATCCATTTAATAAACAGATTTTTTTATAAGAATCAACATCAAAATTAATGGTTTGATCTTGAATTTTTAAGGTTTGATTTTCTAAATTAACTTCAAATTCTGTTGAAGGATTTTGATCGATAATTTCAAAGATTTGATTTAAGATTTCATCTGAAACAACGATTGGTAAAATTCCGTTATTCAATGCATTTCCTTTGAAAATATCTGCAAAATAACTACTAATCACTACATCAAATCCGTAATCTTTGATTGCCCAAGCAGCATGTTCTCGGCTACTTCCGCAACCAAAATTTTTACCAGCAACTAATATTTTTCCAGCATATTTTGAATCATTCAGCGGAAAATTTTCAATTGATTGATTATCTTGATTAAATCGCCAATCTCTGAATAAATTATCTCCAAAACCTTCTCTACTAATCGCTTTCAAAAAACGAGCTGGAATAATTTGATCGGTATCTATATTTTCTATTTTAATCGGAACAGCCGATGATTTTAGTTGATTGATTGAATCCATTTTGAGTAAATTTTAATTGATATCAACAATTTTTCCGTGAATTGCAGCAGCAGCAGCAATCAAAGGACTAGCTAATAATGTTCTTGAATTTGGACCTTGACGACCTTCAAAATTTCTATTCGAAGTCGAAACACAATATTTTCCTTCTGGAACTTTATCGTCATTCATCGCCAAACAAGCCGAACAACCTGGTTCGCGCAATTTGAATCCAGAAGCTTCAAAAATTTTATCCAAACCTTCTTCTATCGCTTGCTTTTCTACTTGTTTCGATCCCGGAACAATCCACGCAGTTACATTTTCATTGCGCTGTTTTCCTTTCACATAATTCGCCACTTCACGCAAATCTTCGATTCTCGCATTGGTACAACTTCCGATAAACACATAATCAATTGGATGATTGATGATTGATTGATTATCTTGGAAGCCCATATATTTCAATGCTTTTTCAAACGATTCTTTTTCATTATCGCTTAACGAATCTTTTGACGGAATGATATCTTTCACCGAAATTCCCATTCCCGGATTCGTACCAAACGTAATCATTGGATAAATATCCGCTGCATCAAATTCTATTTCTTCATCAAAAATCGCATCAGCATCACTTGGTAACGTTTTCCAATATGCTACTTTTTGCTCCCATTCTTCTCCTTTCGGGGTAAATGGTTTATCTTTTAAATAAGCAAAAGTCGTTTCATCAGGTGCAATCATTCCGCCACGAGCGCCCATTTCAATCGACATATTACAAACTGTCATTCGACCTTCCATCGACATATTCTCGAAAACATCTCCAGCATATTCACAGAAAAAACCTGTTCCTGCATTTGTTCCAACTTTAGAAATGATATACAAAATCACATCTTTTGGTTGAACATTTGGATTCAGTTTTCCGTTGACTTTGATTCGCATCGATTTCGGTTTATTCATCAACAAACATTGACTTGCAAAAACCTGCGCAACTTGACTTGTTCCAATTCCGAAAGCAATCGCTCCAAAAGCACCATGCGTAGACGTGTGACTATCACCACAAACCATACTCATTCCCGGTTGCGTAACACCCAATTCTGGCGCAATAATGTGAACAATTCCTTGATACGGATGACCTAAGCCATAAAAAGTAATATTATTTTTTTCGCAATTAATTGCTAATTGTTCTAATTGTTGTTTTGATAATGGATCTCGAACTGGCTGATCTTGATTAATCGTTGGTACATTATGATCCGCAGTTGCTACAATTTGATCTGGACGAAAAATTGGAATATTTCTCGCTTCTAATTCTGCAAAAGCTTGCGGACTTGTCACTTCGTGAATTAAATGTTTATCAATATAAATCACTTGTGGTCCATTTTCTACTTGGCTGACAACATGGGCATCCCACACTTTATCGAATAATGTTCTCATGCGAATTTTCTTTGTGTTGATTGGTTAAACTGATGCATTAGTCCAAGTAAATCTTCGCGAACAACTTCTTTCTTCGAATCTGCGATTTCTAAAAATTGTTCATATAAAATATCTAATTCATTTTTAGATGTATCAAAACCGATATCTTTCAGACGATAAGCTAACGCTGAACGTCCACTACGAGCTGTCAAAATAATAGAGGATTCATTAACACCAACATCAGCTGGATTGATAATTTCGTATGTTTCACGGTTTTTAATCACACCATCTTGATGAATTCCAGAACTGTGCGCAAAAGCATTCGATCCGACAATTGCTTTGTTTGGTTGTACCATCATTCCCATTGTTTCAGAAGTTAATTGGCTTAATTCTGTTAACATTTGAGCATTGATATCTGTATAAAAATTCAATTCTTTGTGTTGTCTAAAAATCATCACGATTTCTTCTAAAGCGGTATTACCAGCGCGCTCACCAATTCCATTAATTGTACATTCAATTTGGCGTGCTCCATTTATTGCTCCTGCAACTGCATTCGCTGTCGCTAAACCTAAATCGTTATGATTGTGGCAAGAAATAATAACATTATCAATCCCTTGAACATGATCTTTCAAATATTTAATTTTATTTCCGTACTCAAAAGGTAAACAATAACCCGTTGTATCTGGAATATTAAGAACCGTCGCACCAGCTTTTATCACTTCTGCACAAACTTGAGCAAGAAAAGCATTATCCGTTCTTCCTGCATCTTCAGCATAAAACTCAACATCATCTACAAATGTTTTTGCATAAGCAACCGCTTCAACTGCACGTTCGATAATCGCTTCACGATTCGAATTAAATTTGTGAATAATATGAGAATCTGAAGTTCCAATTCCGGTATGAATTCTTGGTTTTACCGCATATTGCAAAGCTTTAGCAGCAGATTCTATATCTTTTTTGTTTGCGCGAGTTAAACCACAAACTGTGGCATTTTTCACTAATTTTGAAATTGCATTTACGGCTTCGAAATCTCCAGGACTTGAAATTGGAAAACCAGCCTCGATAATATCAACGCCTAATTCGTCCAATCGAGCCGCAATTTCTAACTTCTGTTTTTTGTTTAACTTACACCCCGGCACTTGCTCTCCATCTCTCAGTGTCGTATCAAAAATTTGAATCTTCTCAGCACTCATTGCAATTAGTTTTGTTTGTTATTGTGATGTAAAATTAAAATTGTACTAACTTTAATTTTTCAAATTGAAATAGGTTTTACAATTCTTAAAGCCGAAATATTTTAATCAATCATTTTATTTTCAATCAATTATACATAATTTAATTACAATGTCAAATCATAACAAAGACGCACTATTTAGTTTAATAAAGTCGCTTAATCGTTCCGAAAAACGTCAATTCAAGCTTTATGTAAATCGTTTGCAAATTAATGCAGATGCAAAATTTTTGTTATTATTTGAAGCGTTGGATAAGTTGGAAGAATATGATGAAACGTTAATTTTAAAGAAAAAAATTACCACGAAACAACAATTATCAAATCTAAAAGCGCATTTGTACAAACAAATTTTGTTTAGCTTGAGGATGAATCCTTCGCAACAGAATTCGCGTATGCAAATACGTGAACAATTTGATTTTGCTACAATTTTATACCAAAAAGGCTTGCACAAGCAAAGTCTAAAAATGTTGGACAAAGCCAAAACTCAAGCCTTAGATTTTGACGAAAAAGCTATTGCTTATGATATTTTAGAGCTCGAAAAAATTATCGAATCGCAATTTATTACACGAAGTATTTCTGGTCGTGCAGATCAGTTGATTGAACAATCAGAAGAATTAAGTTTACAGAATTTACAAGCGAGTAAATTATCTAATTTATCGCTGAAATTATATAGTATTTTGCTCGAAAATGGGTATGCAAAAGATGATGAAGAAATTCAAAAAATTCAGAATTTCTTTGATTCGGAAACAAAAAATATCGATTTTAAGAAATTAAAATTCAAAGAGAAATTATGGTTTTATAAAGCAAATGTTTGGTTGTCGATGTTAACGCAAAACCTTCATTCTGCCTATGAATTTTCTAAAAAATGGGTTGAGTTATTTTACGAGAAAAAAGATCGAATTCTTAGTCATCCTGTTTGGTTTATCAAAGGAAATTCATATTTATTGAAAATTTTATATCTGAAAAAAAATTCAGAAGAATTCAAATTTTGGTTTGATAAATTGGAATCTGTTTACGAGATTTTGCCTCAAAATGATAATGTGGAAGCCCTTTGGTTTATCAATAAATTTAATAGTAAACTGAATTATTTTTTCATTAATCCGAAAGAAAATATTAGTCCATTTTTGATTAAAGATATTTTGCGCGAAATAAAATTGCATCAACATAAAATCGATAATCATCATATTTTGGTGCTTTATCTAAAGATTGCTGCGTATTATTTTCTGAATAAAGATTGGGATAATTCCTTTGATTATTGTCAAAAAATTATCAATAGTGAATCTACAATTCAAGAAGATTTACATTTTTACACCTTGGTTTTGATTATGATGAATTTATATGATTCTGGCAACGATCAAGAATTGGATATGTATTCGTACAAAACGCATCAATTCTGTAAAAAGATGAAAAATAGTAACATTATTACACGAAAAATTAGTTTATTTTTTATTGAGTTGAATGATTTGTATCCGCATGAAAAAGTGAAAGCTTTTCGAGAATTAGATGATTTCTTGAAAGATTCGGACAATCAAAATTTGTTGCGAAGAAATACCAATTACATCAATCTTAGACGTTGGATGGAAGATAAAATTTAAATTTCATGAATTCAAATTAATAATTTCTCTCTATTTATCAAGTAAAGACAATTAATAAATCTAGAGTTCAATAATTTTCTATAAAATAAAATCTATTCAATTTATCTCAAAACAATAATTTATGTAAAAAATCATTGTTTTTTCTGCGTATTATTTCGCAAAAAAGGCTATTTATTAATACCTTTGCAACGTAAATATATTTTTGAGAAATGGAAAAACAACCTCAAGAGGTAGTGTTAGTTGGTGCTGGTATCATGAGTGCTACTTTAAGCATACTTCTTAAAAAAATAAATCCGGCTATTAAGATTTCTGTTTTCGAAAAATTAGATAAGATTGGATTTGAAAGTTCTGATGCTTTCAATAATGCAGGTACTGGTCACTCTGCTTTTTGTGAATTGAATTATACGCCAATGGACAAAAATGGAGTGGTTAATATTGATAAAGCAATTAATATTGCAAAACAATTTGAAACTTCGAAAGAGTTTTGGTCTTACTTAGTCGAAAATAATTACGTTTCTTCTCCAGAAAAATTCTTACGTCCTACTCCACATATGTCTTTTGTTTGGGGCGATGACGATGTAAATTTCTTGAAAAAACGTTACGAAAAATTATCTCAACATCCTTTATTCAAGGATATGGAATATTCGGATGATGTTTCTAAAATCAAAGAATGGGCTCCATTAATTGTTGATGGTAGAAAAGGTAATGAAAAAGTTGCGGCAACGCATATGAACTTAGGAACTGATGTAAATTTTGGTGAATTAACGCGTCAAATTTTCAAAGGTTTACAAGACAAAAAAGAAATTACGTTAGAAACTGAACACGAAGTAAAAGACTTAACTCGTCTTAGCAACGGAAAATGGGCAGTTAAAGTAAAAGATTTAAAATCTGGAAATAACAAAGCGCTTAATGCTGATTTCGTATTTATTGGTGCAGGTGGAGGAGCAATTTTATTATTGCAAAAATCTGGAATTCCTGAATCGAAAAAATTTGGAGGTTTCCCAGTTGGTGGACAATGGTTAATTTGTCAAAACGAAGAAGTCATCAAAAAACATCATGCAAAAGTATATGGAAAAGCAAAAATTGGTGCACCACCAATGTCTGTTCCTCACTTAGATACACGTGTTATTGATGGAAAACAATCTTTATTATTTGGACCATTTGCAACATTCTCAACAAAATTCTTAAAATACGGATCTAATTGTGATTTATTCAAATCTGTAAACTTAGGAAACGTAGGATTTTTGATGAATTGTGGTTTAAACAATATCGATTTAACAAAATACTTGGTAGAACAAGTAATGTTGTCTAAAGCGAAAAAGGTAGAATCTTTACAAGAATATTTCCCTGAAGCGAAATTAGAAGATTGGTTCGAACAAACTGCTGGACAACGTGTTCAAGTAATCGAAAAACAAGACGGAAAAGGAGTTTTGAAATTTGGTACAGAAATCGTTACATCTCAAGATGGAACAATGTCTGCCTTATTAGGAGCATCTCCAGGAGCATCTACATCTGTTAGCGCAATGTTGAACTTGATGAAACAATGTTTCCCAGACTTGATGAAAAACAACTGGAACGAAGCGATCAAAGAAATGATTCCTTCTTACGGTGAAGATTTAGCACAAGCTGAATTAGTTGAAGCATCAAGAGCGCGTACAACTAAAGTGCTTAAAATTTTAGATTAAGATTTTTCTTACTTCATATAATTATAAATCCTGATATTCATTTATCAGGATTTTATTTTTACACAAAACTTAAGAACATAAAAAAAGGTTTGAGAATAAATTCTCAAACCTTTTAATTTTTTCTGAACATCTTAGCCTTTCTAGTCTTCGCTTTTGATAATTTCGTATTCAACTTGCATCACTCCTGTGTTGGTGTGACCAATTTCGCTGAATGCAGCTTGACTTAAGTCTAAAACTCTAGATTTAGCGTATGGACCTCTGTCGTTAATTTCTACAACCACAGATTTACCATTTCTGATATTCGTAACTTTTACTTTCGTACCAAATGGTAAAGACTTATGGGCAGCTGTTAGTTCGTGTTTGTCATACGTTTCACCACTAGCTGTCTTGCGTCCGTGGAATTTGTCTCCATACCAAGAAACAACTCCTGTCGAGATTTTTCGAGCGCTATTCTCGATAAGTTCTCCAACCAACTTTTCATCTTCAACTGATAATGTATCTTTTTTGATGGTATCATTATCAATATCTTTACTAAATCTTTTCTCAGAAGCTGGCATAATAATTGTATCATTATTACCAGAATCCTTAAAAATTTTACCATCAGCATTTGCTATTGGAAAAATCATTAACATTGCTATAAACGCTGTAATGCTTTTCGTCATCCTTTAGATATTTCTGATTTACTTTGCAAATTTAAGGGTATAAACACCTTCTTATTTAGAATTATTCTAATCGATTGATTTTTAATTCTAAAATCCCTTGTACTTTGCGAATTTAGATGCCTACAGCGATTTGTTAATTTAATGTTAAAATAAACTTGTAATCCTAATTTTTTTGGCAATAATTTATTTAAATCGGATATGTTATTGATTATCAATAAATAATGATTTTGTATAATTTGAAGAAATTTATCAAATAAAGAAATAAAAAAGGTAAAGTTTATAAAACTTTACCTTTTCTTAATTTTTAAAGATTTAAAAATCAATTATAAACTAGCTAAAATGTCTTTTACTTTAGCCGAAATTAATTTTCCTTCCGCTTTACCAGCCAATTTAGATGAAGCAGCTCCCATTACTTTTCCCATATCTTTTGGAGAAGTAGCGCCAACCTCTGCAACAATTTCTGTAATTGCAGCTGTTAATTCTTCATCTGATAATTGAACAGGTAAAAATTGTTGAATAACTTCTGCTTGCGCCAATTCTTTTTCAGCTAATTCTTTACGTTCATTTGCTTCGAATTGTTCAGCAGCTTCTTTACGTTGTTTTACTAATTTTTGTAATAAAGCAATTTCTTGATCTTCTGATAATTCTCCGTTAGCACCAGATGTTTTTGCTAATAATAATTCAGATTTTACAGCTCTTAAAGCTTCTAAAGCAACAGTATTTTTAGCTTTCATCGCTTCTTTTAACTGTGCCATTATTTGAGTTTCTAAATTCATTTGTTTTGCTTTTTAGACTACAAATTTAAGACAAAAAAAGGCTCATCGCAAAAGCAATGAACCTTTTCTATAATAAGAATATTTTTTACGAGTGATCGTTTATTAATCTACGTTATCGTGTAGAAAATTGTTTGGACGAATTTGTGTTTCGTTGTTACGATTCGTTCCGACAGAAAAATCAGAAGATTGATTATCATTACGATCAGATAAATTCAATCCTTGACGTTTGTAAGCAGGAATTGCTTCGTATTCGTCTACTTGAGAATTCGTCATCGTATTGTTGAATTTAAAATTAAATTGTTTCAAACGATTTCTTCTTTCTTCAATCATACTATTCAATTCAGGATCATTTGATTGCTCAATTGGTTGACTAAATGGATCTATAGCAACTTGTAATTCTTCAGCTTGTGGAGCAACAGAATGAGCTACATTAGATTGAACTGGCTCTACATTTCCATATCCTTCGTTCTTTGGAGCTTGATATCCAGCATAATTATTTTGAGGATAGTTTGACTGCTCTGAAGCTACAGGATTAGAATATGAATTATATGTTTGATTATTATTTACATTATTCGTTGGTTCTTGCGGACGATTAAAATCTGATTTCAAACGTGGTTCGAAATCATCATAAGAACGTCTCTCTTGCACTGGCTCATCATCAATATCATCTAAAACATAACGCTTTGGAGAATTATTTTCTTCGAAAGATTCTTCTGGCGTATTGTGATAAGTTTGTTGTTGAAAACTTTGGTTAATATCTGCTTGACGATAATTATTTTGAGGAGCCTCTGGCGTTTGATTTTGTTGAGGCGTTTGTGGTGCTTGCTGAGAAGCATTAGAACGACCAAAATCTAACGTCATTGGTTTTACACGATTCACAAAAGGTTGCTCAACTGATAACGTTTTATTAATTGGTTGTTCTTCCTCTAATGTATGTACAATTTTTTGTTCCTCTTTTCCTGTATACGCCTGATCTTCTGTAGGAAAACCAGTTGCTACAACAGTTACAGAGATAGAATCTCCTAAATCTAAGTCTTCACCAATACCCATGATAATATTTGCACTATTACCAGCTTCTTGTTGAATGTAATCATTGATGATACCGATTTCATCCATTGTAATTTCGTTATTACCAGATAAAATCAATAACAATACGTTACGTGCACCTGTAATTTTGTTGTTGTTTAACAATGGAGAATCTAAAGCAGAAGAAATTGCGTCTTTCGCTTTGTTTTCACCAGAACCTTGCGCAGATCCCATGATTGCTGTACCAGAATTTTTAAGTACTGTACGCGCATCACGTAAATCGATGTTCATTGCATAGTGTTGAGTAATAACTTCTGCAATTCCTTTAGCTGCTGTTGTTAAAACCTCATCAGCTTTCGAGAAACCATTTTTGAAACCTAAGTTTCCGTATAATTCACGTAATTTATCATTGTTGATAACAATTAATGAATCGACGTTTTGTCTTAATTTTTCGATACCTTTTTCGGCTTGTTCCAACCTCATTCTTCCTTCGAAAAAGAATGGCGCTGTAACAATCCCAACTGTTAAGATATCCATTTCTTTTGCAATACCAGCAATTACTGGTGCTGCACCGGTTCCTGTACCACCACCCATTCCGGCAGTAATAAAGACCATTTTGGTTCCTTCGTCTAAAACAGCTTTTACATCATCCATACTTTCGATAGCAGATTGCTCTCCTACCTCAGGATTTGCTCCAGCTCCTAAACCTTCTGTTATTGCTTGTCCTAATTGAATTCTTGTTGGTACTGGACTATTTGCTAATGCTTGAGAGTCCGTATTACAAATTACAAATTCTACACCTGCAATTCCTTGTTCAAACATGTAGTTTACGGCATTACTACCTCCACCACCTACTCCGATTACTTTGATAGCTTGAGATCGGCTCTTTGGTAAGTTGAACACAATATCTCCTGTTAACATATCACTCATATTCTTCTTATTAAATTGGTTCGTAATTTATTCTAGTTTATTCTTATTATTCAGTTTCGTTGATCATTTGGATAAATTTATCCGTCCATTTCGAAAAGAAATTTTTCTTTTCTGGTTTAGATTTAGCTTCTTTCTTTTCTCCAATTTCTTGATCCAAGAATTCGTCCACTACTTCTTCTCTTTTTGGTTTTTGGATAATTTCTTCCTCAACAACAATTTCAGCTTTTACAGTCTTTTTTTGTTGCGTTGGTTGAATTCCAATTTCTAATTCTTCTTGGTTATTTAAATTATTAATAACTGGTTTTTCATAAATTTCGTGCTGATAATTCGCCGCTAATTCCTCTAAACCTTTCATTAATAAACCTACAGATGTTGCATATTCTGGTCCACTAATTTCCTCAGCTTTTGCACCAACAATATGTTCGTTAGAATATCCAATTCTTACATCCATTCCTGTTACATATTCTGTAAGTTGACGAATGTGTTTCAATTTAGATCCACCACCTGTTAAAACGATTCCTGCAATCAACTTTTTGTTTTGATCTTCGCAACCGTAATTTTTCAATTCCAAATATACTTGTTCCAAAATTTCCTGCACACGTGCATGAATAATTTGTGACAATCTTTTTAATGATATTTCTTTTGCTTCGCGTCCTTTTAAACCAGGAATCGATACAATTTCAGTTTCTTTATTTTCTCCTGGCCAAGCAGAACCAAATTTTTCTTTTAAAGCTTCGGCTTGCTTTCCAATAATAGAACATCCAACTTTAATGTCTTCTGTAATCACATTTCCTCCAAACGGAATAACAGATGTGTGTCGAATAATATTATCCTTGAAAATTGCAATATCCGTTGTACCACCACCTATATCAATCAATGCAACACCTGCTTCTTTTTCTTCTTCGCTAAGCGCAGCACTAGACGATGCAATTGGTTCTAAAGTAATACTTGCCAAACGTAAACCAGCAGCTTTTACACAACGTGCAATATTTCGGATAGATGAAACTTGTCCTACAACCACATGGAAATTAGCCTCTAAACGACTTCCGTACATACCAATTGGTTCGCGAATTTCACCTTCGTTATCAACCTTAAATTCTTGAGGAAGAACATGGATAATTTCTTCTCCAGGTAACATCACCAACTTATAAACTTGATTTGTTAATAACTTTAAATCATTATCATCAATCACGTCTTCTGAATTAGTACGAGTAATGTAATCGCTATGTTGTAAACTACGAATATGTTGTCCAGCAATACCAACAGTAACATCAGTAATTTTGACACCAGATGATCTTTCAGCCTTATCAATTGCCTCTTTTATCGAGTTAATGGTTTGTGTAATATTGTTTACAACACCTCTGTGTACACCTAAGCTTTTTGCTTGTCCGTGTCCAAGAATTTCGATTTTTCCGTTCTCATTTTTTCGTCCGACAAGCGCTACAATCTTTGTAGTCCCTATGTCTAAGCCAACTGCAATCTTACTATTGTTCTCCATTTTTTATTCGTTTGGTTGCTACAACTTGGTTTACAAATTTCAAGCTCAATTTTTCATAATCTTCAGTTCCTATAAAATCAATGTATTGATTATAGAATAATTTTAGATTATGTAACTTCTGTTCAAAGTTGTTTAAAGTTCCTAATTCTATATAATAGTTTCCTGTGTTTACAATTAAATTAAAAGAACGTTGTCCCACTTTTTGAATTGCTATGATATGATTTTTTAATAAATCGTCTGCTTTCAAAGCTTGAACAAATTTACTCAAATCCTCATATTCATTCGGTTTTACATCACCAGAAACTAAGATTACATCTGCTGAATTTAATTTAGATAAAGGCATTTTTCCGCCTTTTGTTGTCAAATAAAATTCATTTTTCAGCGTCTTTATTCTTGCTACTGCTGAGTTTGCTTTTATGTCAAGTCGTAAATGTCCGTTGATATCTTTACTTACTTGTACAGAATCCACAAAAGGACTCTCACTTACTTTTTGTTCGATTTCTTTTACATTCACTTCTCGTAGAGATTGTTTCAGAATGTCTTTTCCATCTTTGTTGATAATTTCTCTTATCGATTCATCATTAATAAAATAATTATCAACTGGCTGAACAAACGCCACGTCAATTTTATTCACTGTACGCGAAGCATTTTTAATTACCGTAAAACTAATCAAACCGATTAGCAAGGCAACTCCAAAAATCACTTTTATGATTTTCAATTTACGCTTCACTTAACCACTCTTTTATTGGTTTAACAATTGTATCAATATTTCCTGCTCCCACAGTCAATAATACATCAAAATCTTGTTTTTTGATGTTTGCTAAACTATCTTCTAATGAAGATACTATTTTTTCATTTAAATTCACCTTTTCTAGCAACCAATTTGAAGTAATTCCTTCGATTGGTAACTCTCTGGCAGGATAAATGTCTAATAAAATCAAACTATCTAACTGCGATAAACTTTCTCCAAATTCTTCTGCGAAATCTCTTGTACGTGTAAATAAGTGAGGCTGAAATACTCCCAACACTTTTTTACCTGGATAAAGTTCACGAACTGAACGAATTGCTGCATTCAATTCTGTTGGGTGATGTGCATAATCGTCGATGTAAATTTTTCCATTTGCTTCGAAACGATTAAAACGTCTTTTAACTCCAACAAAAGTTGATAAAGCTTCTTTTATTTTATCATGAGGAACTCCCATATAATCAGCAACAGCCAAAGCCGCAACCGCATTTTCCATGTTGTGATGCCCTGGTAATAAAATTCCGATATCTGTCAATGAACCGTTTGGCGTTTTTACATCAAACACATAATGTCCGTCAATAATTCTTACATTGTGCGCATCGTAATCTGCGTCCAAATCCACTCCATATGTAAAAGCTCCTTCGAAAGGCAAACCTTTGTGAACAAATAATTTTTCTTCGACAATTGCTGCAAATTCTTGAAACGATTTTTTCACTTCATCACGCTCTCCATAAATATCCAAATGATCAGCATCATCACTTGTGATAATCGCTAATTTTGGAGAAAGACGTAAGAAAGAACGGTCAAACTCATCGGCTTCTGCAACTGTATATTTAGATCCATTTAAGATGATATTCGAATCGTAATTTTCTGCAATACCACCTAAAAAAGCTGTACATTCTACATTCGCAACTTTTAGGATGTGCCCTAAAATAGACGAAGTCGTTGTTTTTCCGTGAGTTCCCGCAACACCAATATTGTATGTATGTTTGGTAATTTCACCTAACACTTCTGAACGCTTCATGACTTTAAAATCATTCACTAAAAAATAATTTAGTTCTGAATGATCTTTTGGTATCGCTGGCGTATAAATTACCAACGTATTTTCTGCATTAATTCCTCCTGGAATTAATTCGATATTATCTTCGAAATGAATATCAATTCCTTCAGCAATCAATTCAGTTGTCAACTCGGTTTGCGTTTTGTCATAACCAGCAACTTCTTTTCCGATTGACTTGAAGAAACGTTCCAAAGCACTCATTCCGATTCCTCCTGCACCGATGAAATAATAATATGTTTTATCTAAAATATTCATTATAATAAATTCAATAATATATCTACAATCTCTTTTGTCGCGTTCGGTTTCCCTAATTGCTTAATGTTTTGAGATAATTTATTTTTTAATTCTTCATTGCTCGCCAAAGCAATTACTTCTTTGACTAAATTTTGTTTTGCATCTGCATCTTTCACCATGATCGCTGCATCTTTCTCAACCAAAGCTTGCGCATTTTTGGTTTGATGATCTTCTGCCGCTGTTGGTAATGGAAGCAAAATAGTTGCTTTTCCAACAATACACAATTCAGAAATCGCCATTGCTCCTGCACGAGAAACAATCATATCCGAAGCTGCATACGCATCTTTCATGTTATAAATAAATTCAGTTACATGAATCGTTGGATATTTATTACCAACCAAGTTTTTGATTTTTTGATAATCTAACTTTCCTGTTTGCCAAATCAATTGAACGCCACTTGCAACAAATTCGTCAAGGTTTTCTAACCAAGCATTGTTCATTGCTCTTGATCCTTGTGAACCACCAACCGATAAAATTGTTGGTTTTTCTGGATCTAATCCAAAAGCTAAAATTGCTTCTGCTTTTGATGGTAAATTTTGAAAAATCTCAGCACGAATAGGGTTTCCTGTGTAATGCACTTTTTCTTGTGGAAACTGTGAAATTCCTTCGTAAGCTGTACAAATTGCACTGGCTTTATTTTTCAAAATTTTGTTGGTAACTCCTGGAAACGAATTTTGTTCTTGTAATAAAATCGGAACATTTTTGCTTCCTGCTACCCACAACATTGGTCCACTGGCATAACCTCCTGTACCAACAGCTAAATCTGGCTGAAAATCTTTGTAGATTTTTTTTGCAAGACTTAAGCTTTTTATCAATTTGAAAGGAAACTTTAAATTCGCTTTCATGTTACTTCTATCAAATCCAGAAATTGGTAAACCTTTTATGTCATACCCAACTTTTGGCACTTTTTCCATTTCCATTCTTCCTTCTGCTCCAACGAACAAAATTTGCGCATCTGGCAAACGTCTTTTTATTTCGTCTGCAATTGCAATAGCTGGATAAATATGTCCACCTGTTCCTCCGCCACTTATTAAAACTTTAGGCGATGTCTTCGATGTATTCTTCACTTAATACTTTTCTATCTTGTTCTAATTCTTCTTGCGATTTAATCTGAGTACTTACACTCAAAATTATTCCGAACGAAATACATGTCATCCAAATGGATGTTCCTCCGTAACTAATCATTGGCAATGGTTGCCCTGTTACTGGAATTAAATTAACCGCTACAGCCATGTTTACCATTGCTTGTATAATAATTGGTAAGCCCACTGCAAATACAAGTAGCGTACCAAAAACAGTATGAATTTTCGATGCGATGATACAAATCCGTATTAAAATCAGAAGGAAAATTCCAATTAATAGAATTGCACCAATTGCACCATACTCTTCTACAATAATCGCGAAGATAAAATCGGATGATGATTGAGGTAAAGTTTGTTTGAAAACACTTTTTCCTGGTCCAGCCATTTCATTCAATCCTCTTGCAATTGCAGCTTTTGCGTGTAAAACTTGATAACTTTCTAATCCAGAATCATCATTAAATTTCTCGATACGTGACATCCATGTGTGCACACGAGAATTTGTTACTAAATCTGGTCGAGATAAAGCCATCCACACAAATCCGCCACCAAGTATTAAACCTACCCCGGCAATTGTAAATAAATATTTGAATGGAAATCCACCAATAATCAACAATATTCCGCACATTCCAGCTAACATCAACGCTGTTGAACCATTAGAAGGAAAGATTAATCCTACAATTACAATAATTGGTAAGAATAATGGAACTGCTGTATTTTTCCACGTATATTCTTTGTCTCTATTTTTTGTTAAATAACGAGCTATATAAATCAACAACGCTTGCGAAGCAATCATCGAAGGCTGAATACCAATTCCAGTTCCCGGAATCGTTAACCAACGTGCAGCATTTGCACCTCCAATGGTCTGTCCTTGTACAAGTGTTATTGCCAAAACTCCAGAAAGTATAACAACAGCTGTTAAAGCAAACAAACCAAACCAACGATAATCAATACGTTGTAATCCATAAATGATAAATAAACCAATTAATAAAATCACAGCGTGTTTACCTAAATGCCCAAAAATAGTACCCGATCCTACCGTATACACCAAGTTAGAACTTGCTGAATAAACTGGTAAGAACGAAAATAGTGCTAACAATAAAATGAAAGCCCAAAGCGGTTTATCGCCTTTAAAATATTTTTGTACGATGTTAGACATTGGTTAGATTTGTTATTATAGTTTGCGTACGTTTTCTTTAAATTGATCTCCACGATCTTCATAACCGCTGAACAAATCGAAACTTGCACAAGCTGGTGATAGAAGAACCGTTTCTCCTTTTGTTGCTAATTTATATGATTGTTCTACACAATCTTTCATTGTATTTGTCTCAACAATTGTATCGATATATGGACTGAAAAAATCAACAATTTTTGCGTTATCAACACCCAAACAAACAATTGCTTTCACTTTCTTTTTCACGAAAGGTAAAACTTCGTTGTAATCGTTTCCTTTATCAGTTCCTCCAACAATCCAAACAACTGGTTTCGTCATACTTTCCAAAGCAAAATATGTTGCATTCACATTTGTTGCTTTAGAATCGTTGATAAAATCAATTCCTCCAATTGTCAAAACAGGCTCTAAACGATGTTCAACAGATTTGAAATCTGATAAACTCTTTTTAAGCTCCTCATTATTAATATCAATAATTTTTGCGGCTACAGCCGCAGCCAATGAGTTAGAAACATTGTGTTTTCCAATTAATCCTAAATCATTCACTAACATTGTAAAATCACCATTCGAATCGTTCACACGGAACAATTCATTGTTTGCGTATGCTTCATTTGTTGCATCCATCATTGTGAACGGTTTACGATGAGCTCGAATATCAATCTGATCAATCATCTCCATTGTTTTTGGATCATCCAAATTGTAGATAAAATAATCGTTTTCATCTTGGTTTTCAGTAATTCTGAATTTAGCCTTTGCATACAAATCAAACTGATAATTGTATTGGTCTAAATGATCTGGTGTAATGTTCAGCAAAATTGCAACATACGGTTTGAAATCTGTTTTGATATCATCTAACTGAAAACTACTTACTTCTAATACATAATAATCGAAATTGTCTTCTGCTACAGATTTTGCAAAACTTTTTCCGATGTTACCACCTAATCCTACATTTAATCCAGCTTGCTTTAGGATATGGAACATCAAACTTGTTGTTGTTGTTTTTCCATTAGATCCTGTAATCGCAATAATTTTTGCATCTGTATAACGAGACGCAAATTCAATTTCAGAAATAATTGAAATTCCTTTTTCTTCTAATTTCTGAATTAGCGCTGCTTTTTTTGGAATACCTGGACTTTTCATTACTTCATCGGCATTCAGAATTAATTCTTCTGTGTGCTGACCTTCTTCATAAGCAATTCCGCGCTCCTCCAAAAGTTGTTTATACTTGTCTTTTATTTGTCCCATGTCCGAAAGAAAAACATCAAAGTTTTCTTTCTTCGCAAGAATAGCTGTTCCTACGCCACTTTCTCCTCCTCCTAAAACGACTAATCTTTTCATTTTTTATCTAATCTTTAAGGTAATAATACTAATTACCGCTAAAATGATTCCGATGATAATTGCACGCACCACGATTTTACTTTCGTGATAACCTAACTTCTGAAAATGGTGATGTAGAGGAGACATCAAAAAGATTCTACGACCTTCACCAAATTTCTTTTTCGTGTACTTGAAATAAGACACTTGTAACATTACTGATAAACTTTCTGCGAAAAATATTCCGCATAAAATTGGTAGTAATAATTCTTTACGAACGATAATTGCCAAAACAGCAATAATTCCTCCGATTGTTAAACTTCCTGTATCACCCATGAACACTTGAGCTGGATAGGTATTATACCAAATAAATCCTATCAAACCTCCAAGGAAAGCTCCACAGAAAATCAAGACTTCTTCTGAACGCGGAATAAACATAATGTTCAAATAATCGGCGAACATTAAATTTCCGGAAACGAAAACAAACATCGAGATTGCTGCCATAATCACAGCCGAACTACCTGCTGCTAAACCGTCGATTCCATCTGTTAAATTTGCTCCATTCGAAACTGCTGTAATGATAAAAATTACTGCAAAAATAAAAATCGCTGCAACCGCCCATGTTGGTCGATCTTGCGCATCCATCCAAAATAAAATATCAGAATAGTTAAATTCATTTCCTTTCACGAAAGGCATTGTTGTTTCCAACGTTTTTTCTTCTGGACCAAATTTTATTTGTCGGCTGTATTCTGTTTGTTCTGTTCCTACAGGCGTTTTTACTCTATTTTCTTGATGTTTTACGGTAACTGTTGGACTGAAATAAAGCATTAATCCAACTACAACTCCAAGACCAACTTGTCCTAAAATTTTAAATTTACCTTGTAAACCTTCTTTGTTTTTTCTAAAAACTTTGATGTAATCGTCTAAAAAACCAATCACACCCAACCAAATTGTTGAAACCAACAAAATGATAATGTAAATATTATCTAATCTCGCAAAAAGTAAAGTAGGAATTAACGTTGCCAAAATGATGATTAAACCACCCATTGTTGGCGTTCCTGCTTTTTCGATTTGTCCTTTTAAACCTAAATCACGAACAATTTCTCCCATTTGTTCTTTACGTAAATAACTGATGATTCGTTTTCCGTAAAACAAACTGATGAACATTGCCAATAAAATTGCCATTCCCGCGCGGAAAGACGTGTATTGAAACATACGCGCTCCTGGAAAATGGATACCTTCTAAATAATCAAATAAATAGTATAACATTCTTTATTTGTTCAATATTTTACTCAATTCTGATGCAACTTCTACATCAGAAAAATGTGTTCTTACTCCGTTAATTTCTTGATACGTCTCGTGACCTTTTCCCGCAATCAAAATAATATCTTTTGGTTCGGCCATTTTAAGTGCTGTTTTTATAGCTTCTTTTCGATCAGTAATCTTCAAGGTGCGATTATAAAATTGCGCTTTTACACCAACTTCCATCTCACGAAGAATTTCTTCTGCATCTTCGGTTCTTGGATTATCTGATGTAAAAATGGCAAGATTAGATTTTTCGCTCGCGATATCGGCCATTTCAGGACGTTTTGTTTTATCTCGATCTCCACCACAACCTACAACTGTTATTAGTTTTTCGTTTTTGGTACGAATTCCTTCTATTGTATCCAAAACATTTTCTAACGCATCAGGTGTATGTGCATAATCCACGATTACGATAATTCCTGACTCCGTTTTGAATGTTTGAAAACGACCATCAACATTTCCTAGTGTGCTCAATGCTTTTAGAACTTCTAACTCATCTTGTCCTAAAATTGACGCTACACCAAAAACTAATAATAAATTATATGCATTGAATTGACCAATTAATGATGTCCAGAATTCTTTTCCATTGAATTCTAATTGCATTCCATCAAATTGGTGTTCAATAATTTTTCCTTTAAATTCTGCATCAGTTTTTAGCGCATACAATTTTTTCGTAGCAACTGTATTCTGAAGCATTACTTTTCCGTTTTTATCATCTGCATTCGAAATTGCCGTAGACGTTTTTGGCAAATCGTCGAAGAATTTCTTTTTTGCTTCAAGATAATTTGCAAACGTTTTGTGATAATCTAAATGATCGTGTGTGATATTCGTAAATCCAGCTACTTCGAAATGCAAACCAGCAATTCTATTTTGATGAATTCCGTGCGAAGAAACTTCCATAAAAGCAAATTCGCATCCTCTATCTACCGCTTCGCGAAACATTTTGTTCAATGTCAAAATATCTGGCGTTGTATGCGTAGACGGAATCACTTCACCATCAATTACAATTTTAATCGTCGAAATTAATGCACAAGCATAACCTAATTTTGTAAACAATTCGTACAACAAAGTTGTCGTTGTTGTTTTTCCATTCGTACCTGTAACTCCAACAAGTTTTAAATCTTTTGTTGGATTTTCATAAAAATTAGAAGCTAAAATTCCTAATGCAATCGTTGAATTTTCAACTTTCACATACGTTACTCCTTCAACTAAATTTTCTGGCAAAACTTCGCAAACAATTGCTTTAGTACCTAAACCAATCGCTTTTTCTATATACTGATGACCGTCAACTGTAACTCCATTTACAGCGACAAAAACATCATTTTTTGATACTTTTCTTGAATCAAATTGAATATTATTGACTTCAACTTTTGTTGAACCAATCGTTTCTGAGATGGAAACTTTATATAATAAATCAACTAAATTTCTCATCCTTCCAACATTAAATAAATTGTCTCACCCTTCTTAAATCTTGTTCCCGCAGGAATGGATTGATTTGTTACTTTTCCAAACCCTGAATATTGCACATCTAATCCTAAATTTTCTAATACCGGAATTGCTTTAGATCCTGTATGACCAGTCACATTTGGCACTATATTTTTAGAATTACTAACATTAATATCATCTCCTTTTTTAAACTCTTTCACCGCGTTCTTTTTTACTAAATCACGTGGCAAAGGTATGGGAGTTTTTGAATATACCCAATCGGCAATTTTCTTAAAAACCGGAGCAGTTACACTACCTCCATAAAACCCTTTGGCTGTATTTGGTTTGTGCACAACTACGATACAAGAATACTTTGGTTTTTCTGCTGGAAAATACCCTGCGAATGAAGCACGATATTGCATTCCTTTACCATCTCGCTTCCAATAATCAACACGAGCAGTACCAGTTTTACCAGCAATATCGTAATTACTATTACTAATAATACGTCCCGTTCCTTGTTCTACTGCTCCACGAAGCATTTCTTGCATCTGTTTTACATTTTCCAAAGACGTTAGTTGATCTACTAAAACGACAGGTTCAAAAACTTTATCAGGTTCACCTTTACGCGTGATTTTATCCATAAATAATGGTTTCAACATTTTACCATTATTTGCCACTGCGTTGTAAAAAGTCACAATTTGAATTGGAGTTAACTGTAAACCATATCCATAACCCATTACAGGTAACGTAATATTACTCCAAGATTTACTATCTGGACGGTGCATAATTGGACTTCCTTCTCCAAGAATATCTACTCCAAGAGGCGAAGTCATATGCCATTTATCCATTTTTTTGAAGAAAGCTTTTGGATTTTCTCCGTAGTATTTATTAATAATTTTTGCTGTACCAATGTTAGACGATTTTTTCATCACGCCATCTACAGTCAATGTTCCATAACCGTGTGTATCTGTAATCGTACGACCATAGAATTTATAACTTCCACCTCCTGTTTCTACAGTTGAGTTTTTATTGATAAAACCATCATCCATTGCTGCAAGCAACGAAACTGTTTTGAAAGTAGATCCTGGCTCTGCAGCTTCACCAACCGCATAGTTATAATCGTCGATATATGTTCCGTCTTTTTTGCGAGATAAATTTACAATTGCACGAACTTTCCCTGTCTGAACTTCCATCACAACCACACTTCCGTGTTGCGCTTCAAATTCAGAAAGTTGTTTGTACAAAGCATCGTAAGCAACCATTTGCAAATCGGCATCTATTGTTGTGTAAACAGATGAACCTGCTTGAGGCTCTTGCTCCCAACTTTTCATTGGTTTCCATTTACCACGTCCCATAAATTGCTCCCAACGACGACCTTCAATACCGCTTAATAAGTCAGAATAAGCTCCTTCTAATCCTACTTTTCCGCGTTGATCATCGTAACCAATTGTACGAACACCAATATCTTGAACAATTAATTCTCGTTTTGATTCAGTTTCATGAATAAATCCACCTTTGTTTTGACCTTTGTTGAAAATTGGAAATTTTTTGATGCGTTGATATTGCTCATAATCCAAATCTTTCACCAACATCATGTAACGATTTTTCTTTTTACGTTCTGTAGAAAATTTGTCGTAAAAATAAGAGGGAGATTTTGTAAACATCTTACCTAAAGAATCGGCAAGATTGTGCATTTCTGTTTTGAATAATTCATCTTTGATCACCGTCAAATCCACATAAACATTGTGTTTTGTAACAGTTGTAGCCATTAATGCGCCATTAGAAGCATATAAATTACCACGCTCCGCCGTAACAGTATCTAATCTAAAATTATTCTTTTCAGCAAAACGCTCTAATTCAACCCCTTCTACAATATTAATTCGAAACATAAAAACAATAATAAAGATGGCCCAAATCGCAAGCGCGCCGGCAAATACCCATCCTTTGATGACAATATTGTTTTTATTTTTCGCTGACTTCGTCATAAACTTTGTCTACTATATAATAAGGTTGTTTATCTGGAATTTTCAAACCATACACTGCCGTACGCTCCAAAATTTCCGTTTCTAATTGCATACGCATCAAATCGCGATGCTTATCTGTATATTGAGATTTTAAATCTTCTACTTTATCTTGCAATTCAGCGATTCGAACCACTTTTCGATCAACTAAATGCGAACTCGAAATACTCAAAAAAGCCAAACCTACCAGATACAACATAAACTTCCAGTTTTGTTCTGAGCCAGTTTTAATTAAAAACTCACCTCTCAACAAACCTGTAAAAGTTTTTTTCTCTGGTAATATTTTTTTCTTTTTTGCCATTCCTATTTCTTAATCCTCATTACGAACCGCAATACGCATTTTCGCACTACGAGCTCTTGGATTTTCATTAATTTCTTCTTGCGTTGGCACAATCACCTTTGATTGTAAAGGTTTGAAAGGCGCCGACCAATTTCCAAAAACGTCACGTTCTGGTTCTCCTTCAAAAATTCCGTTTTTCATGTAGCGTTTTGTCAAGCGATCTTCTAACGAATGATACGAAATAATAACCAAGCGACCACCTGGCTTTATCACTTCTCCACATTGCGTCAACATCTCTTTCAATGCTGCCATTTCATCATTTGCCTCGATGCGTAACGCTTGAAACATTTGAGCGAAAAATTTATTTTCTTTCATTTTTGGAATGAATGAAAAAATTTGCTTCAACTCATCAATTGTATTGATTTGTTTATCAGCTCTTGCTTTTACAACTTCTCTCGCCAAGCGATACGAACCTTGCAACTCTCCAAAATCATAAAAAACACGAGCAAGATCTTCTTCTTCGTATTCGTTAATAATTGTTTTGGCAGATAATTTTGCATTCTGGTTCATTCGCATATCCAATTCTCCATCAAAGCGAGTTGAAAAACCACGTTCTGGTGTATCAAACTGATGAGAAGAAACTCCCAAATCACCCAAAACACCATCAACTTGTTTTATTCCACGAAATCTTAAATTATTTTTCAAGAATCTAAAATTTTGCTCAACTAACTCAAATCGATCATCATCAATTTTATTACGAACAGCATCCACATCTTGATCAAATGAAAATAATTTTCCATTTTGATCCAAACGACTTAATATTTCACGTGAGTGTCCTCCACCCCCGAACGTACAATCTACATATATACCTGATTCGTTAATAATTAACGCATCAACACTATCTTTTAATAATACTGGATTATGATATTCACTCATCTTCTCCTAAATTTCCCATTACATCTTCCGCCAAAGAAGCAAAATCTAAATCATCTACATTAATCGACTCTTCATATTTGTCTTTATCCCAAATCTCGATCATGTTTACAGAAGAATTTAGAACGACTTCTTTATTAATTTCTGCAAATTTCACTAAATCTTTTGAAATCTGTAGCCTTCCATTTGCATCAACTTCGACAATTTTTAATCCAGCCGTAAAAATTCTAATAAAATCATTGTTTTTCTTCACAAATCGATTCAATTTATTCAAATCATTCATCACTTTTTCCCATTCTTTCATTGGATGCAGTTCTAAACAATTTTGAAACACAGATCTTTTCAACACAAAGCCATCTTCCAAACATTCAGCAAGTTGTTTCTTCAAACCCGCTGGTATTGGGAGCCTACCCTTTGTATCTACCTTACACTCATATGTTCCAATTAATGAATTCATGATAGATTTTTTCCAAAAATAAAGAAAATATTACCACAAATTACCATTTTTTACCACTTTTATTGAAATAGTTATCAACAATTTAAAATTTAGTATCAGATAGTTATGTTTTTTCTAACGCAAACCCCATGTATAAAATGAGAAATAATGTTTATATAGACCTTGTTTTGATAAGTGATTAATATGGATTGTTAAAGTTTTTCATATAAACCACGAAATAAAAAATATAATTAATTAAATTTGTCGACTTAATATCGAGTAAATGTTTTTTAGCTTAAAGAAAAAAGATAAGTTCTCTTACATAGAAGAAGGAGAGGGACAACCAATTGTTTTGCTTCATGGATTAATGGGTGAACTTAGCAATTTCAGCTCACTTACAAATTATTATGCACAAAGAGGATATAAGGTTTTCGCACCAGAATTGCCATTATATTCTTTATCTGTCATCAATACTAATATCAAAAATATTGCAAAACATGTTGCAAATTTTATTGAAGAAGTCGTTAAAGAACCAGCTATTTTAGTTGGAAATTCTTTAGGAGGACATATTGGTTTGATGGTTTGTCACAGACATCCGGAATATGTAAAAGCACTTTGTTTAACAGGAAGTTCTGGTTTGTACGAAAAATCTTTTGGAGAAACTTACCCAAAACGTGGTAATTACGAATATGTAGAACGTAAAACGCGCGAAGTTTTTTACGATCCTGCTATCGCGACAAAAGAAATTGTAGATGATGTTTTTGACACTGTAAATGACAGAAATAAAGCTATCAAAACTTTATATATCGCAAGAGACGCAATCAAATCTAACATGAAAGATGATTTAAAAGACATCAAAATGCCTGTTTGTTTGATTTGGGGAAAACAAGATAATGTAACTCCACCAGAAGTTGCAATAGAATTTGAAGAAGAATTACCAGACGCTTCTTTATTTTGGATTGATAAATGCGGGCACGCTCCAATGATGGAACACCCTGAATTATTCAACGAAATTTTATACAAATGGCTAATCGAAAAACAATTAGATCCAGCCACTAAAGCATAATTATGATTAAAAAAGCTGAATTCGTAAAAAGTTCGCAAAAATATACAGATTGTCCAGATCCTTTCAAACCAGAATACGCATTTATTGGGCGTTCTAATGTTGGAAAATCGTCATTAATCAATATGTTAGCAGATAAAAAAGCATTAGCTAAAACTTCTGCAACACCAGGTAAAACTCAATTGATTAATACATTCGAAATGGATGATACTTGGTATTTAGCCGATTTACCAGGTTATGGTTTTGCTAAAGCACCAAAAGGTGTCCGTGGTGGTTTCAATAAAATGATTTATGATTACATTGAGTTTCGTAAAAACTTAGTAAATGTTTTTTTATTGATTGATTCTCGACACACGCCTCAAAAAATAGATTTACAGTTTATGGAATGGTTAGGAAACAAACAAATTCCGTTTGCGATTGTATTTACAAAATTAGATAAACTAACGAGTACACAAATGCAAAAAAACTTGAATCATTACAAAAACGAGTTATTAAAAACTTGGGAAGAATTACCAAAAATATTTACAAGTTCGGCTTCGAGTAAAATTGGTAAATTAGAAATCTTAGGCTACATTGATAGTTTGAACGAACATCTTGTAGACGAGTTTAAGAAAGAACAATACAAAAAAGAATATTAAAAAAGTCGGAACTATGTTCCGACTTTTTTGTTTATTACTCTCCTAATTCAGCAGATTTTGTTTTCAAATCATTGATACAAGGTTCTATTAATTTCATTAATCGTTCTTGTAATTCAGGTGTTGGATTATTCATTTGCATCATTTCTGTATACGTAAATTCATCCATCATTTTATCTGTCGAACAGTCACAATATTTTGTAATCAGTTCTTTTTTAGCCGCAGATATCCCTAGTGTTATTGCCGCTTGTTCACAAGCCGTCATTGCTTGAGCTTTTTGTTCTGCATTATGTTTATCAGCTTTCGAATTACAGCTAACAATGGTTAATCCAAAGATTAATCCTAAAATAATTTTCTTCATAGGTAATAGATTTTAATCTTGTTAAGATAATGACTATTAATTATTTCACAAAATCATTCACAGCTTCAACATAACCTGGTAAACCTTTTCCTGAAATAATTTTTAAACAACTTTCACCTGTTACACTATTTTTTCTAAAATCTTCGCGTGCATAAATATCCGAAATATGAACTTCTATCACTTTAGTCGTAATCGCTTTTATCGCATCTGCAATCGCATACGAATAATGCGTATACGCACCAGCATTTAAGATAATTCCGTCATATTTAAAACCTATTTCGTGCAACTTATCAATAATATCTCCTTCGTGATTTGATTGAAAATAATGCAACGAAACTTCTGGAAATTGCTTTCTCAATTCATGTTCAAAAAAATCTTCGAAAGTTTGTGTTCCATAAATTTCTGGTTCGCGAACGCCAAGTAAATTTAAATTAGGTCCGTTTATAATTTGTATTTGTTTCATTTTCTTTATTTTATAAATATAAATCTCTTTTTTAGATCGAAAAAGTTTAATTTTTTCTTTTTTTTAATCAATTTTTTACTTTTTATTAAGTTTTGGCACAAACCTTGTATATATACAATTACCAACCTATTATCATATAAACCAATCTAAACCAAAAAAATCAACCAAACCTTAAAATCTCAGTTAACAAATGATTAACTGGGATTTTTAATTTTAGTACCCATACTTTCCCTTCCACTTTTGATTGAGCGATTGTTTATCCACTTGCTCTCGCTTATTATTTCCTGGCTCATAAAAAGTCGTCCCCGAAATTTCATTTGGTAAAAATTCTTGCTCAGCAAAATTTCCTGGAAAATCGTGCGAATATTTATATTCTTTTCCATAATCCAAATCTTTCATCAACTTAGTTGGTGCGTTTCGTAAATGCAACGGAACAGGTAAATCGCCCGTTTGTTTAACGATTTGTTGCGCTTTACCAATCGCTAAATAAGTCGCATTACTTTTTGGAGAATTCGCCAAATAAACCGCACATTGGCTCAATAAAATACGAGATTCTGGATAACCAATCACCGAAACAGCTTGAAATGTATTATTCGCCAAAATCATTGCAGTTGGATTTGCATTTCCCACATCTTCAGAAGCCGAAATCAACATTCGTCGCGCAATAAATTTCAAATCTTCACCACCTTCAATCATTCGAGCCAACCAATAAACCGCTCCATTCGGATCTGAACCACGAATCGATTTGATAAAAGCGGAAATAATATCGTAATGCTGTTCACCCGTTTTATCATAACGCGCTAAATTTTGCTGAATACGTTCATGTACAATTTCATCGTTGATGATGATTTTATCTGTTGGAGAAAAACTATTAATCACCAACTCCAAACCATTCAACAGTTTTCTTGCATCACCACCCGAATATCTTAATAATGCATTTGTTTCAACTAATTCAATATTTAATTTAGATAAAACCTTATCTTTTTCTATAGCTCGTTCGATTAAATCAACTAAATCTTCTTTTTCGAGATGTTTCAACACATAAACTTGCGCACGCGAAAGCAAAGCTGGAACAACTTCGAAACTTGGATTTTCGGTTGTTGCTCCAATCAAAGTCACCAAACCAGTTTCTACCGCTCCCAACAAACTGTCTTGCTGTGATTTATTGAAACGATGAATTTCATCTATAAATAAAATCGGATTTTTCGTTCCCGAAAACAAATTTTGATTCTTTGCTTTTTCAATTACTTCACGCACTTCTTTCACACCAGAATTTATGGCGCTCAACGTATAAAATGGTCGATCAGTCAATTCGGAAATTAATTGTGCAAGTGTCGTTTTTCCTGTTCCTGGCGGTCCCCAAAAAATCATCGAAGCAATCATATCATGTTGCAACATCATTTTTATTGGTCCGTTTTCGCCCACCAAATGCTTTTGATTAATGTATTCTTCAAGCGTTTTTGGACGCATTCTTTCAGCTAAAGGCGCATTCATAAAATCTTGTTTAGATTTCAAAGTTAGGGAATGTTTTGTCAAAATGAATGATTTTTTGGACGACATATTTTGGCATTTAGATTTATTTTCTTTGTGTTAGAATAAAAATTAAAATGATGAAGAAAGCGTTAGAATGTGCTTTAATTTTAACAAGAAAGCACCAACTTTTGGGTGATAAAATTGCTTTATCAACTGATTATTTGAAAAAGATTGAACTAAAAGATAAACAATCAGAAATCAATAAACAAATGATTGAGTTTTTGGTCGAATTGCAAGAATTTGTCGAATTTATCAGAGTTAATCAAGAACTTAGATTGATGTATGTTGAATTGGTGAATTATTATTTCACGCAAATTCATCATCAAATTAATTTTTATGAAATTGAATTGGATCGTTTAGAATTTGAATCTAAATTCTCTATCAATATGATTAATCAATTTAATCAAAACGAAAAAAATAATGAAATAAATTCAGTTCAAGAAAAACTAAATTTATACTACACGATTATTAATTCGTAGAAAAACGTTTTCGGCATAATTTTTTATTGTAAATTCGACTTAATATTTAGAATTTGAAATGAAAAAATTAACTATGTTTTTTAGCTTAATGATTTTATCATTAAGTTTTGCATTTGGTCAACAAACAGAAAAACCAAAAATTTATAGCGAAGAAGCAAATCCGAAAGTAGATATTGCGAATGCGGTGCAAAAAGCTTCTACTGAAAAGAAACACGTTTTATTGCAAATTGGTGGTAACTGGTGCGCTTGGTGTGTGATGTTTGATAAATTGACGAAAGAAAATCAAGAAGTAAAAGACTATATCGCGAATAATTATGAAGTAGTTCATGTAAATTATTCTCCAAAAAATAAAAACGAAGAAACGTTAGCTGCATTGAAACATCCAGAGCGTTTTGGGTTTCCTGTTTTTGTGATTTTAGATGAGAAAGGAAATTTAATTCACACACAAAATTCGGCTTATCTTGAAAGCAAAGAAGTGAAAGGACACGATCCGAAAGTTGTGTTAGAATTTTTACAAAACTGGTCTTACAAAGCATTAGATCCAGCGAGTTATACTAAAAAATAATCTGCGTTAAGCACGTATCGTATAGAGAATCAATCTGCAAAAGCATAAACTTTTTAGATTGATTCTTTTTTATTTCGGTTATTGATTAACTTTGCAAGATGAACAAAATTTTGGTTACACCATTTATTCTGTTGGTAAGATTTTATCAATTAGCAATTTCTCCTTGGATGGGAAGTAATTGTAGATTTCAACCAACTTGCTCTTCTTACATGATAGAGGCGTTAAAAGAACATGGTTTACTGAAAGGTTTGTGGCTCGGAACAAAAAGAATTGGTCGCTGTCATCCTTGGGGAGGACATGGATACGACCCTGTACCTAAAAAGAAAAATTAATGATTAACTTAATTTCGTTTATCGATTGGGATCCAAAACCTTATTTATTTGAAATAGCAGGATTCAAAGTACATATTTACAGTTTATGTTGGATAGTTGCCTTTGTCGTAGGTTGGTATTTGATGTCGAACATTTTCAAGAAAGAAAATCAGAAAAAAGAATTACTTGATCCTTTATTCCTTTACACATTTATTGGAGCAATTGTAGGTGCAAGACTTGGAGAATATATTTTTTATGATCCAGCAGCGTTTATCGAACGACCAATCGAAGTTTTCTTACCTGTACAACATTCACCAGGACAAAGTGCTTTCTTTGGTCTATTACAAGATTACGAATTTGTAGGATTTAGTGGACTTGCAAGTCACGGAGCAGCATTGGGTGTAATTTTAACTTCCTATTTATTTAGTAGAAAATATTTGCATCGCAATGTATTATGGTTATTAGACCGTATTGCTGTTGTTGTTCCTTTTGGTGGAGCTGCGGTTCGAATTGGAAACTTTTACAACTCAGAAATTGTAGGAAAGGCATCAGAATTACCTTGGGCAGTAAAATTTCATCAACAAAGTTTGGGATATGGAGAAGTAATCCCTCGTCATCCAGCTCAAATTTATGAAGCAATAGGGTATGTTATCTTAGGAATTATCATGCTTTATATGTACAACAAAACAGACAAGAGAAAATATTTAGGAGCCTTGTTAGGCGTATTCTTATTTTTATTATTTTTAATACGATTTGTTGTTGAGTTCTATAAAGAAAATCAAGGTGAAGAAGCTGTTGCTCAAATGTTGAATATAGGATTAAACAATGGTCAAATCTTAAGTATTCCTTTTATGTTAATCGGTTTATACTTATTTATCTCTTCTAAAAATAGATTAGATACCAATCAACCTTAGAATTATTATAAACTTAGAAATAAATTTTAAACTTATGGGATTTTTTAAAGAATTTAAAGAGTTTGCAGTAAAAGGTAACGTAGTAGATTTAGCTGTCGGTGTAGTTATCGGTGGTGCCTTTGGTAAAATTGTTACTTCTTTAGTTGAAGATATCATTACGCCAGCCATTTTAAATCCAGCCTTGAAAGCTATTAACGCTGAAAATTTAGCTGCATTAGTAATACCAGGGACTGCAATTAAATATGGTAGCTTTTTAGCTGCTGCTATTTCTTTTATAGTTGTTGCATTTGCTTTATTCGTAATGATTAAAGGAATTAACAAATTGAAAAAAGAAGCTCCTGCTGAAGAACCAGTACCTGCAGGACCAACACAAGAAGAATTATTGGCTGAAATTCGTGATTTGTTAAAAAACAAATAATCATTTTTCGAACAATTAATAAAACAAAAAAGGATCGCAATTGCGATCCTTTTTTTATCGATTATTTTCAAACTACTAAGAAGCTGATTGCATTTGCATTTCTTCTCCACCTCCCATTTCTTCTCCATTTGAACGTTGTTGTTTACCACGTTGCTCTTTCTCGTTTGTATTTTTGAAACGATACGTAAATGAAAGGTTAATAGAGCGTTTCATCCAACGCATACTTTGATAGTTTTCTGATTCTTCGTAGAAAGTTGTTTGCTCTCTTTTACGAGAATTGAATACATCACGAATATTTAATGTTAATGAAGCTCTCTTTTTCAATAAATCTTTTGATAAAGATAAATCCATTGATAAGTTATCTTCTGTTTTTTGTTGAGCAGTTTTCATTCCTCCCATATAATTACCTGCGATTTGTAATTTTAAATCAGCTGGTAAAATAAAGTTTGATGATAAACGTCCACGAGAACTAAATCCATCTCCTTTGAAACTTTGTGTAAATTCTTTCGACTCTGTAACTCCTGTATCTGGATTTAAATAATCTGAAATTGTTGCTGAGTAAGAACCTGTTCTATTGTATCCAAATAAGTTGACATTAAACATTAAATTCCACCATTTGAAAGGACGATAAGTAGCAGTTAAATCTAAACCATAACGATCTTCATTTCCTGCATTAACTGGCATTGTTTCGAATGCTTGATTATATGGTTTTAAAGGATTTCCTGACTCTATATAATTATATGTTTGGAAATCATTAATCACATCAGTTGTTCTTTGGTAGAATAAACTTGGTGTCACCATCAATTTACCAACTGTTGCGATATACGATAATTCAAATGAATTAGTATATGTTGGATTAAGATCTGGATTACCACGACGAACATCTAATGCATTTACACTAGAAAAATATGGCATCAACATGAATCCCATTGGACGACGAACACGACGAGAATAGCTTAATTGCATCTCATTTTTATCTGTCAATTTATAATTCAATGTTAATGTTGGGAATAAATCTGTATATTTTTTTGAGATTGTATTTCCTTCTGAATGATTTGCAATTTCCATATCAGAACTTTCTACACGTAAACCTGCAAAGTATTGGAATTTTTCTCCAATTGCATTTCCATATTGCACATATCCAGCGTAAACATTTTGTTGATTGTCAATATCAGCCAAGAAAGCTTTATTTGGAGTTTCTGTTCCGTACGTATTAATTGTATTATTTCCACTATTTGTTTTTGTATCGCTTAAATCAACACGTGCACCTAGTTCAAATTTCCCTTTTTCTCCAATTGGACGAACATAATCTGCTGTAAAAACTGCAGAATTTTGAGTTTCTAAACTATATGTTCTTTCATTTCCTGTCAATACATCACTTGCATTTAAATTACGAATAATTCCATTTTCGTCTTCTTTTTGGTACGAGTAACGTCCTGTAAAAGTAAACTCATGTCCTTTTGTATCAAAAGCGTGTTTGTAGTTAAAATCCGCATCAAAACTTTTTTCTAACTCTTTTTCATTTTCGATACGAGCAGTTTTATCTGTTTGATTCCATAATGCATCATAATAATAGTATCTAACATCATTAATATTATTTCCATTATTGTAACGATATCCTGCAGAAGCTCCTAATGTATTTTTATCATCTAAATAATATTCACCTCCTAAACGTGCATTATAGTTTCTACGAATTCTATTGTTGTTCGTATCTGTTTTTCTATAATCAGAAATAATTCCATTCGGATAGTTTGTTGTCAAAGCATTCCCTTCTCCTTCTCTATCCATATAACGTGTACCTAAAGTAGTATAGATGTTATATTTTTTTGTTTTGTAGTTCAAGTTTACGTTTCCTCCAACCATTTTAGGAATTCCTCCATTTAACGTTACAGAACCATTAAAACCTGTATTAGAACCTTTCTTTAAAACAATATTGATAATCCCTGCAGAACCAGAAGCCTCGTAACGTGCAGAAGGATTTGTCACCAATTCGATACGCTCAACATTTTCGGCCGGAATATTTTTTAAAGCTTCTGCTACATCAGAAACACCTAACATTCCCGAAGGTTTTCCATCAATCAAAAACTTTACATTATCATTCCCTCTTAATGAAACGTTTCCTTGTGCATCTACAGAAACCGATGGTACATTTGCTAAAGCATCAGACAATGTTTGACCTTGCGACATTGGATCATTCGCCATATCATATACTTTCTTGTCCAATTCTACCTTATAAATTGGTTTTTCCGCTGTTACAACTGCTGCTCCCAATGATACAGTTTGCGTTGTTTTTACAGTAAAAGTACCTAGATCTAATGCAGACTCTAAATTAACTTGTTTTTCTATTACATCGTATCCCAATGGCTCAATCACAATAACATATTGTCCTGCCTTTGCTTCTACTGTAAATTCTCCTTTTGCATCCGTTGCCGCTTCTGCCACAACTCCATCTTCCGAGCTTTCAAGCGATATTGTAGTATATTCTACAGGCTTGTTTTCACTTGATAAGACTTTCCCTTTAATTTTTAAAAGCTCTTGCGCATTCAATCCTGCACAAACACAAATAAAAATCAAAGCAAATAAACTTCTTAACCTCATTTGTTTAATTTTTCGTTTTGTAGTTTTATAATTTTACAACTTGTTTGACAATCCTTTTTGGAAAAGGTTTAATCGATTTCAAAAATAATTTCAAAAAATATTGGTCGATAATTCGTCTCAAATGTTACATCTTTTAAAAGATTTCATCATTACCGAAAAATTTTAACATTTATCATTTTAAACCTTTTTATTTTTTTGAAGTCTTAAGAATAAATAAAACAAAAAAAGTTGATAATTATGAGAACAGCATTTTATAAATATGTAGGATTAGGATTAATTGCTTTCACTTTAACAACTGCTTCAGCGCAAGACAGAAATGAAGGATCAAGAGAGCAGAAATTACAACAATTAAAAAAAGATTTGAACTTGACAGATGCTCAAGTCATCAAAATCAAACAAATTGAAGACAGCTACAAAGACGAAAAAATTGAATTGAAACGAAAAATGAAAGAAGTTCGTGAAAAAGAATTTAATGAAATCAATGCTGTTTTTACGCCAGAACAAAAAGCAACATTGAAAGAATTGCACGCCAAAAAACATCAAAATAAAAAAGGAGCTAATTAATAGCTCCTTTTTTATTTTAATAATTATTGTAACTTAATACGTTTATGCTTTTGTATAAAGCAACTGTATTACCATCACAATTCTAAGTTAGAAAAATAATTACATACATTCTACTGCCATTATGTTGCCTTTATCCTGCCTTTATGTTGGGAGTATCTAGCAAGTTTCAATAAAATCTAAAAAATCCCCCCGTTTTGTATATGTTATTCACATTTGATGAGCGTTAACAATTACCTCACCCTATGGGTGTACAAATCACCCTCCGAAATTATGGTTTAAGCTGTTACAAGCTCAATACCTGCTTTATCAGCTTTATATTTTATTTTATTTATGAGCTCATAATAGCTCCAGTTTCTTAAGACAAATCTTTCTTCTTTGGCTATTTCTATTTTTTCTTCTTGATCTAGAATAACTATCGTTCCTGCTTTTTTTTCAACGCAAAAATCAATTAACATTCTACTGTAAACATGTAGCCGATGATGAACATATTTACTCTCTGTATTTTGTAATTTTTTTGCTATTTTTAATTTTCTTGCTTTTCCTTTCCCTCCTTTGCAATAAGGCACTCCTTCTAGTATTCTTTTACGAGAAGCTTGTATCGCTAATCTTCTGTACAAAAATTCTTCTTTGCTACCAATGGTAAGTTGAGATCTCCCTATTTTTACAACCAACGGATATTCCAACGACAAGGAAACTTCTGCAATAATATCGGGTTGTAATTGATTTTTTTCTTTTTCAATTTCTACAGTGAATACCCAAAATATTTTATTTTTTTCTAATTTAATATGCGATCTACAAATTCTAATTTCTTTACTTACTATTTGCTCCAATAGCTTATAATTATCAATATAATCTCTTCCAAGATACGTTTTAAAAGGTATTTTATAAAGTTTAAAATAAATGTATTTTTTATCTGTATCATACGAGAATTTACTTATCCTCGCTATATTAAAAGGAATTGCTATATCTCGTTTAAAAATTTTTAATGAAAGTTCACCTTTCCAATACCTGACACAATCCTTCTTGAAGGATAGGTATAACGTATTCATCAAACTAGACAATATATACATTGGAACTTCGTCCTTAAAACGTTTTGAGAGTACACGATAAATGGTAGTCGACCGTGAACATTTGAGTATACCATCTTCATCTTTGTTTTCGTCTACTAATTTATATTTGATTCCGTCAGAGAAATAAAAAAAATCTTTCACCATTTCTTGCACATACAAATGAGAAACAATCAAATTAGCCGCTATAAAACATCTATTTTGCCATTTATAAAGCGTACTCAAAACTTCTTTTCGTTCTTCTTGAGTCGGTAAATCAGTAATTAGCTGTATTTTACGTGTTAAAAAAACTGTAGAATTTTCCATATTTAGTTATTTAGGGGGGTAAACTTATTTTGTTGAGACAATTTATAAGCAACTACAAATTCATTGTGCACTTCTTTCTGAGAAAGTTCTAATGTCTGAGCAATGGTTGTAAACGATTGTTTCTTCTCGAATCGAAGTTTTAAAATCAACGATTGTTTTTCGGTCATTTGATTTTGTTCCTTTTCCTTAGAAACTATTTTCTTTTTAGACACTAATACATCATGACTATTTATAAGGTTCTTAAGATCCTCTATTGCACTTTTAATCTCCTTACTCGTTTCTGAAACTCTTTTTCCCATTGCATTGGCAATCGCTTTGTATCTGAATCCATATTTCAAGCAGAGTTCAATCAAATGTTTTCTTTCACCACTTAATAAGGGTAATATTTTTCTAATTTCTTCATAATGTTGGTCATGTATTACTTTATCCTTTATGTTTTCTGCAACCTCTAACGGATCGTATCCAGTCAAATAACTATCATAATTCTCGTAACTATCTAATGAATGCACCGACCTAAAAAATATATTTTTAGAACTCTTATAATGAGAATAACAACTGTGTTTCAATACAAGTCGCGTGAAATAAAAGATATGTTCAGGTCTTTCTATGTTATCTCGATATTCCCATAATCTAAGAAAAGCATCTTGTACCAAACATTCTACAACAAATTCATCCGTAATTATTTGTTTACCAATCCAAAAAAGTAGTCTTTTATGTCGTGAATAGATTTGCTCCAAAGCTTTTGGATCGCCTTTTTTCAATAATTCATATTCTTTTTCTAGCATAATAAAGGTGGTTTTAATTATGTTTTACGTGATGCGTATTACGTTATACGTTTTTTCATAGTTTTTTAATTCAACATTAGTTTTAAAAGTCACTCCTTACCCTGTACATCGCGCCAACTTTGTTTTTAGGAAAGGGGTTTTTGTTTTTGTTTTTTCTTTATTTTCATTTTTTTGCTCATCCAAAAAACATTTGAAATTAAAAAGAGAAGCCATAGTATGGCTTAGGTATTCCTTTTCTTTAATGTCACTTTTTTTATTCATTGAACATCTATTTTAATTATTGGTATTCATATGCCCTTCGGGGAACAGTCAAAAAAACTAACGAAAAAAGACTTGGCTGTAAACCTCTCTACTAAAAATGTTCTCATTCCACTAAAGATTTTACAAACCCTACGGGCTAAAACCTTTTTAACGCTCCATTTAACCATTTTCTTAACGTGAGAGTTTTAATACCAGTTTATTCATCCTTTTTCAATATTCAAATTCGTTATCTCTTTCAAGAACGAATTCCAAAACCGTCATTGCTGAAAAGTCGAGTGTCAATTCGGCGTAAGGAGCGTTAAAAATGATTTACTGTTCGCATTTTATATGCGAATGATTTAAAGCATTTAGCGAATAGCCATTATTGACCGACTTGTAAGCACAGACTTGACTTTTTTGGTTCGTTTTTGTGTCAAGACAAAAATGAATGTGAAATCCTTTCTATCACTTTTTTATTCATGGTCTTTATTATTTTATGAATATTGAATTCATATACCTTTCAGGGAAGAGAGCAAAAAAGTAATCAAAAAACTCTTGTCTTTGATTTTCGACGGCCAAAATAAGTTTCAGCCATTGAATGTTTTAAATCATTTGCTACGCAAACAGTAAAACATTTTAACCATGACTTCAACTTTTTGACACTCGCCTCCAAATCATATGACATTTTTATAATCCTTTTTCAATATTCGAATTCGTTGTTATTCTTAGTTCGTCACAGAGCCTCATCCTCAAATACATAAGACATCTTACAATTATAAAATCTCAATTCTCATATCTAACATCTAATCTGTACTTTTTACTTAATACATAGTACTTTTTACAAACTAAACACCGATACACGAACACCGAACAAACCATACGGAACGCATATACAATGGATATAGAATGGATACAGCGCGGATACACAACCGATACAGAAAAGTGTCTTTTTCGATATACAACGATACAGGATTTTAACTCTTTTTAACACTTAATTTATCTAACCACAATGTTTTTTATCAAGTTTTACCTTGTACACTTAACGTTTTACGTGGTTTTCTAATTAAAATTCTAATTCGATTTTGACAACGGATTTTGTCATTATGAAACCAGGCATAAACCCACAATTCCCCTTAGACAGTTTTAAAAATTACATTAATAAATGAAATAAAAATTAACACTACTTTTATGAAGATCATTCACTCTCTTATAAGTTGTCTTCGGGGAATTAAATGTGAGTCTTTATTGCTTAATAATTTTGTTCACTATTTCTCCTTCCTACTAGTAGTATATCCATCACTAAGATTCGAATTTCTTTTACCATGTCAGTCATGGTTTTTATTTGTGCATATAAAGGTATAGCACAAAATAGTCCCAGTAGCATAACATAAGATTGCCTACTGAATTTGAAGTAAAATTTTCTCATAATTTTACATAGTTTTTAAATTCAACATTAGTTTTAAAAGCCATCCTTTCCAGTACATCGCGCCAACTTTGTTTTGGGAAAAGGGGTTTTTTGTTTTTTTATTTCAAATTTGTTCTTTATTTTCATTTTTTGCTCATCCAAAAAACATTTGAAATTAAAAGGAGAAGCCATAGCATGGCTTAGGTATTCCTTTTCTTTAATGTCACTTTTTTTCGTCAAAAAAACTAACGAAAAAAGACTTGGCTGTAAACCTCTCTACTAAAAATGTCTTCACTCCACTAAAGATTTTACAAACCCTACGGGCTAAAATCTTTTTAACGCTCCATTTAACCATTTTCTTAACGTGAGAGTTTTAATGCCATTTTTTATCCTTTTCAATACTCAAATCCACTTTTAATAACGAATTTTAGAGTTGACATACGGTTTGCAGACGAGCTGCAATTCATTGAAACAAGCGTAAAAAGGATTAGTGAGCGTATGCGAATCATTTAATCTTTTTAGTGCGTGAGATGGGAATTGAACGTCGAAAATCTCAGTCTTGATTTTTTTGGTTCGTTTTTGCGTCAAGGTAAAAATGAACATATAATTATTAATCAACTTGTAACAATTTTTACCTAAGCTCCACTGGAGCTTCTCCTTTTAATTTCAAATTCTTAATCTCAAATGTTTTTTCATCAAGGTTCCCCGTAGGGCATATAAATTCATTTGAAATAATAATAACTCATGAATAAAAAATGAACAAATAATCATTTTCTTATTATCGTAATTATGTTCAGAACCTCATTTCGTTGTCATTCTGAACTTATCTCAAAACCTCATCCTTAATCTGAATACATAATACTTTTTACATTTTACTTAATACTTAAAAACATCTTACAATTCTAAAATCTCAATACTAATATCTAACACCTACTATATACATCTTACAATTCTAATAGAATCTAATAACCGTCTGTGTATTTCTATTATAAGAAACACATATTTTTAGAGAGAGTATTTTACTTGATTTGTAGAGGAATTAAACCAAGTGTAACGTATGAAGTCCAATGCTATTGTTATGGAAGAAACGACCAAAACAAAAAAGGCATGAACTCATCTTAAAGCTTTTGAGGTACTGGTATACCTTGCAACAATAAGAGAGCCCACGCCTAGGTCGTGAGCAAATTTACTTATTTTCTCGTTGCTACAAAAATTACCAGTTTTCAAAAGCGAGATTAAAGTACAATTACTTTATTTTTTAACTATCTGATAACAAATATAATAATATATTTTTAATTGCGCACTATCGACCGCAATATTTTTACATACTACTCTTATTATTGTTACAATGGATAACGTAAACAGACGTATATGTAAATACATATATTATAATTGGATAATAAATTCTGATTCACAAAGAAAGTTTGCTGATGAGCATAATATAGAAGAAAGTATTGTTAGAAAGATTAAAAAAGCATCTCAAGATAAAGATTATATTGAGTATAATATTCCTATCACTACACTTGAAAAAATATGTACATCTAGGGAAATCAAGTTATACGAGTTTTTCAAAATGGTTAATATATAATAAAGGCTCCAACTTGGAGCCTTTATTTATTTAACTTCTGCCAATTGTCTTGCAGTTTTTAATTTTATTTTAGTAGATAAAACTCTTTTTACATTCCATTATTAACGTATGAGAAATAATAATGCTATAAAGTAGGAGTAAATCTTACTATCTATTGAACAATAATTCAAATTATTTCACATTCCAAAAACACTTTACACAACAAGGTATACCTCTTATTTTGTCGTCTATATTTTATAATAACAAAATAGCCTATTTCTTCGGGGTTTGTTCGAGTGTCCTTCGACAATGGTTCGAGAAAAAGGTTGTTTTGTCGAACAACAGTCGAACAACGGTCGAAGGATTATCGAAGAAGATAGGTTAAAACACGGCTTTATTTAGATGTAATATTTTTACGTTAAATGATATAATTTGAGAGAATTTTGTAAAATAATAAAAGGCAAACAAACGTTTGACAATAAAATCGAAAGGAAAAGGTAAAAGCGGTGGAGCAAGAGTAATAACGCATCTTTTTATTGAAAACGAAACAGTTTATCTACTTTCTCTTTACGATAAAAGCGAGCAAAATTCTATCTCCGATAAAGAAATAAAAGATTTACTAAAACTGATAAAATAACAAAAGGCAAACAAACGTTTGCCTTTTTCTTTATTGTGTATTATTTTATTTAAAATAATACGATTGGAAGAGTATCTTATTCAAGTACTACAGCATTGACACCAATTTTATTAATTTCTTTAATAAAAAGATTACCTAATTCAATGTCATTAATTCTTATAATAACTTTTTTCCCATCTAATAGATTATCAACATTATTTTTTGATTCTTTTAAAGATAATTTTAATAAATCCATTTGCAATTTTGTTAAACATACTTTTTGGAATCCCTCATTCCAACTTTCTAATAATATTTCCATTAATTAACTGGTATTTTAATAGGTGAAGGTATTTGACCTTTATATTTACCTGTAGTTCTTTTACCTCCTTGTATAATAACTTCTTCTACTTTAAATTGTTTTCCTAAATCTTTTGCCATTTTCCATAAATTTTGACGACCAATTTGCCCTCCAGAAGAACCTTGAAGATGTAACTGATTTAAATGTAATTGATTTTCTTTTACA